>URYV01000004.1 GCA_900552285.1 uncultured Oscillospiraceae bacterium | reverse complement strand
GCATCACCGAGCTTTACATAACCGTCGAGGAGGGAACTCCGAGCATACGCGTTTATGAGGAACTTGCTCAAAAGGGCGTTATTTGCAATGCAAAGATTTTTCAGCTTTATCTTAAGGTTACGGGCAAAAATCCGAGCATAAACTACGGTAAACATCAGTTTACAAAAAGCATGAGCTACGACAAAATCATAAGCGTGCTTGAAGAAACGTCGGTTCACGCCGAGGACATTTCGGTGACCGTCCGCCCCGGCGCAACCGTTGAGGACATCGGCGCAGCCCTCGAAAAGGCGGAGATATGCAAGGCCGACTCCTTTATCAAGGAAGTGCAAAAGGGCGCTTCGGCATTTACCTCCACAAACGGAATTCTCGACAGCATTCCGGACGACAGCGATATTTATTATCAGCTTGAGGGTTATCTTTTCCCCGAAACATATAAATTCTATCGCAATGACGATCCTCACGACGTGGTTCAGAAAATGATTGACACCCTTGCCGAGAATTTTACTCCCGAACTTCAGAAAAAAGCGGCCGACAAGGGCTACACCGTTCATGAAATTCTGACCCTCGCCTCGGTTGTTCAGCTTGAGGCGGGGGACGCCAAAACAAGCGACATGAAAAAGGTCGCGCAGGTGTTTTACAACCGTCTTGAAAAATGGGACGAGGGCGGAAGATTTTTGCAGTCCGACCCGACGATGAAATATCAGCACAATTCCGACGCTTATAACACATATAAATCCGAGGGACTTCCTCCCGGACCGCTTTGCAGCATGAATTTCAACGTAATCAAGGCCTGCCTTGACCCCGATACGACCTGCACCGCCTTCTATTTTGTTACCGATAAAAGCATGAATTTCTATTTTAATGACACCATAGACGGCCACACAAAGGAAATCAACGATCTTATCAGCAGAGGAATGTGGGCGGAATAATATGAAAAACAACAATTTTCAATTTGCGCTTAAACTTTTTGCAAAAAATCTTGTGTCAAAGCTGTTTTGCTTTCTGCTTTTCTTCACCTTCTTTATGGCGGTGAGGGGAAAGGCAGGAACGGTCATTACCCAAATTTTTGACCTTATTATTCTCGCCGTCATAATCTTTTCCACCTCCTTTGAGGTCGGAAACAAGGACAGAAACCGCACTCTGTCAGGCGCTTTAAACGAGGATTTGAACAGAGGTTTTAAGGCGGGATTTTTGGCTGCCGTTCCCGATTTTCTCACGATTATATTGCTTGTTCTCGCAAAGGCCGAGGTGCTTCCGAGAGTCTATACGGCGGTATACGGCATTTTAAACGCCCCGTTTTATCCCTTCCTTTTGACCCTCATGCCGCAAACGCTCACGGGCGCCGAGCAGTCTATTTTTGCCGTTTTTGCCGTTGCCCTCACAAGCCTTATTATGCCTCTCATTGCTGGCTTTTCATATCGCCTCGGTTATTATGATTATTCCATAATCGACAAAATAATCTATCGCACTCCCGAGTCCCGTGAAAAGCATAAGCAAAAGCTTATTGACAAAAAGGCAAGAAGAGAACGCAAGCTTTGGTAGCCCGGCCTTTGCTGTACTAAAATTTTCGCCCGCCGAATATTTTTTAGCGGGTGAAATATATGAATAAAACAGCAAAAACACTTTGTTTCGGAGTTCTTTCGGCTTTGATTCTTTTCTGTGTCATTCTTTCGGTTATAAAGGTGCCGAAAATCATGTCGGCGGAATCCTTTGCCGCAGAGCAAAGCCTTAAAACAGTTGTCGTCGACGCGGGGCACGGAGGAATAGACCCGGGGGCCGTATCGGCCGAAGGAATTTTTGAAAAGGATATTAACCTTTCGGTTTCCGAATGTCTTTCGGATTTTCTAAATGCCTTCGGCTATAATGTCATAATGACAAGGAGCGACGACAATCTCATCGGCAACCTGGATAACGACAGCGTCAGGGACGCCAAACGCAGCGACATTAAAAAACGCCTTGAGATTTCCGAACAGGCGGAAAATTCGATACTTCTGAGCATACATCAAAATAAGTTTTCAAATCCAAAATACAGCGGAACACAGGTGTTTTATTCTTCAAATAATCCGTTGAGCAACAGCCTTGCTTGCTGTATTCAGTCGGATGTGTCAAGGCTGCTGCAGCCACAAAACGACCGTCAGATAAAGGCGGTCGGCAAGGAAATATATCTTCTTTTTCATTCGCAAAAGCCGGCAGTTATGGTCGAGTGCGGCTTTATTTCAAATGCCGACGAGCTTTCGGACCTTTTGTCGGCGGAATATCAAAAAAAGCTTTGCTTTTGTATTCTTAACGGAGTGCTTGACTTTGACGGCACATCGGATTAGATATAAGGGAAAGGACGTTTGTTATGAAAAGGACCTGTAAAAAAACCGTTTCTCTGCTTGTTTCTCTTTCGGTATTTTGGCTGTTGTGCTGTCCCGTATTTGCTCAAAAAAACTCCAACGGCGTGACACCGATAATGAGCAGCCCCACCGCCTCCCTTGAAACGGCCGAAAGTTGGGCGAGAGGAAGGGGCGCCACCGATGAATTTGTTTCCCTTGCAAAAATTTATTGGCAGCAGGCACCGGAAATCGGAATAAATCCCGTCATGGCCTATTGTCAGGCGGCGGTTGAAACAGGCTACGGAAAATTCGGCGGAATAATCGACGCCTCTTTTCATAATCCCTGCGGGCTTAAGGTGACCGACACAAGCGGTTTCACCGACAGCGACCGCGAACCCGACGCGCACAAACGTTTCCCCGATTGGCAGACGGGCATTTCCGCTCATCTTGACCATTTGGCTCTTTATGCCGGTGCTCCCGGTTACCCGAGGGCCGATACATACGATCCGCGTCATTTTTCATATCTCTACGGTCGATGCGGCAATCAAATCGAATATACCGACGATGCCCATCGAGGACTTCGCGGATGGACATCTGCGGGAAACGACAATTACGGAAATCTTATAATTTCCCTTATGGAACAGATTGAGGCGGCCGAACCGAAAGAGCCTGAGGACAATTCAAAGCCTGTTTTTCCCTCCGACTGTGATATACTTTGCAGCTGCGAAAAGGACAGCGACGATGTTTTTGATTTTTGCCAAAACTTCCACGGCGTTCAAAATTCCGCAATCACCGTTGTTCCTTCCTCGAAAAGCAACACGTTTCCCGGGAAAGACGCGCTTTACAATCTTTTTTATTGCCGCGTCGGAAGAAATTACGGCGACGGGGATTATACGAAATATTATAATTTTTCAAAATATTACTTGTTGGAAGCCCTTGTCTTTTCACAAAACGACAATACCCTTGTTGTTTCGGCGGGAAATGAAAAAAACAACATGGAGTGGCAGTATTGTGCCGAAGTCGAGCTTTCGGGCGGAAAATGGCAGAGAATAGAAATTAAAATTTCCGACATTTCACCATCGGCGGCGCAGGGATCTTCGGAATTCAGCCTTGACAATGTGAATTTGCTTCATTTTGCTCAAACAAATTCGGGGGATTTTTCGATTAAAAATCTTGCTCTTGTTTCCCAAAACTATGCCGAAAACAGAAAAACCGCCGAAACCGCCTTTGACGCGGCTGTTAAATCCATAGGAAGGGTAAACGGCAGGTCTGAGTCGACTATTGAGTCCGCTTTTGAGGCAAAAGAACGGCTTAGCGGGTTTATAAACATCGAGAACGACGGTTTTTATGAGCTGACCGACATTTTAATCTCCTCAAATGAAACCTTTGAATCCTTCAAGAGTATAATAAAGGGCGACGTCGATCTTAACGGAAAGGTGACGGTCGGCGACGCGCTGCTTTCGCTCCAACATTCGGTGGGTAAAATTCAGCTTGACGATCTTGCTTTTTATGCCGCAGATGTGCATGACAACGGACAGGTCACGCCGTCCGATGCCTTAACGGTGCTGCAGATTGCGGTAGGAAAAATAGAACTTTAAAAACGGTGAATGTAATGGCACAAAAATCAAAATCTGTTTATATTTGTGAAAATTGCGGATACGAAGCCCCAAAATGGAGCGGTCAATGTCCTTCCTGCGGTGAATGGAACACCATGCAGGAGGGTATTTCGGTTTCCGCTGCCCCCTCCAAAAGCCCTTCGGCCGCAAAGCCGTCCTCCGACGCCCGTGCAATGAAGCTTTCGGAAATTTCCTCCACGGGCGAGCATAGGTATAAAACGGGATTTTCCGAGCTTGACCGCGTTCTCGGCGGCGGAATTGTCAAGGGAGCAGTTATGTTGATTTCCGGCGACCCGGGAATCGGTAAGTCCACGATAATGCTTCAAATATGCCAAAAGCTTTCCGAACTTAATGTTCTTTATGTTTCGGGTGAGGAGTCCTCGCGCCAGATTAAGCTGCGTGCAAACCGCCTCGGCGTTACGGGTGATAATCTCTCTGTCATGTGTTCGACCGATGTTTTGTCGATTGTTGATTATATTAACCGCAACCGACCCGACGCGGTCATTATAGATTCGATTCAGACCATGAATCTCTCCCAGCTTAATTCTTCTCCCGGAAGCGTTCCTCAAATTCGCGAATCGACAAATGCCTTTTTGCATACTGCCAAGGAAAACGACATTCCTTTCTTTATCGTCGGCCACGTTAACAAGGACGGAGCCATTGCAGGCCCAAAGGTTCTTGAGCACATTGTGGATGCCGTGCTTTATTTTGAAGGCGAACGCAACCTGTCTTACAGAATTCTTCGAGCGGTAAAAAACCGTTTCGGTTCGACCAACGAAATAGGTGTTTTCGAGATGACCGAGGACGGGCTGTGCCAGGTGGAAAATCCTTCGTCCATGCTTCTCTCGGGACGTCCGAAAAACGCCGCGGGAACCTGCGTTGCCTGCGCAATTGAGGGAACCAGACCAATTCTTGCCGAGGTGCAGGCGCTTGTTTCCTCCACAAATTTCGGCAACCCGAGACGTATGTCGACGGGTTTTGACTATAACCGTATGAATGTGCTGCTTGCGGTGCTTGAAAAACGGGCGGGTTATTTCTTTTCCAATCTTGACGCATATGTCAACATTGTCGGAGGACTGAAAATCGACGAGCCTGCGGCCGATTTGACGGTTGCGATGGCGCTTGTTTCAAGTCTTAAGGATTTGGTTATTCCCGACAAGCTTCTCTGTTTCGGAGAAATCGGTTTGGCAGGTGAGATTAGAGGGGTCAGCCGTGCCTCCGAACGTATAAACGAGGCTGCGAGACTCGGATTTGATTGCTGTATCATCCCTTATTCAAACAAAAAAAATCTCACATATATTCCCGAAGGCATGACGGTTATCGGCGTAAACAGCGTCAGAAAGGCCGTTGAAGCGGTTGCAGACCGAATTTAATGCCCCTCATACCGATTAAAGAGCGTTTTCAGCGCTCTTTTTTCAATTCTCGAAACATAAGACCTCGAAATTCCAAGGTCCTTGGCAATTTCATTTTGCGTCCGTTCGGGGCTGCCGAACACCCCGTATCTTTCGCATATAATTTTTTTCTCTTTCGGAGAAAGGCACATATCTATGTATTCCGCAAGCTTTGAAATTTTGATTTTGCTGTCGATTTTCTCCACGATGTTGTCGTCCTCGGCGATAATATCCACAAGAGTGAGGGGATTGCCGCTTTTGTCGTAATCAAGGGGATCGTTCATATAAACGTCCTGACTGGATTTCTTCCGCAGGCGAAGGCTCATGAGAATTTCGTTTTCTATGCACCGTGAGATATATGTTACCAAACGGTAGTTTTTCTCGCTGTTAAAGGAATCAATACCTTTTATAAGGCCCACTGTTCCCACCGAAATCAGGTCGTCGGTGTCCTTGCTGACCGAATAATATTTCTTCGCAAGATGAGCCACAAGGCGAAGATTGTGTTCAATAAGCTTTTCTCTGGCTGCCCTGTCGCCATTTTTCATTTGCTCGATTGCCTCACTTTCTTCTTTTTCCGAAAGAGGGCGGGGGAAACCTCCGCCGTTTGTAATGTGAAGGGCAAAGTATGCGATGTTTGAAAGAAGAATTCCGATTATATAGCTTATCATTTTTATCACCGATATATTTTATGATTTAAGATTAAATCTTTTGCACGTCCCTTAGCTAAAATCCTCGGTCAATGAAAAAAGCTCATCGTCGGTGAAAATCTCTATTCCGCTGTTTAGTGCCGATATGTCGTTTTTCGGAAGCTTTTCCACCGTGACATTTAGCAGTTTGAAAGGCTCGTCCTCACCGAAACGGTAAACACCTATAATGTCGTTATAGGTTTTCATGATATATTTCGGCAATTCGGTTTGTTGTGAGTCGGAAATTTCGGTGCTTTGCCGATGCGGAGAACTTAAAATTGAAGTCAATAAAATCACGGCGAAAATTAAAGCAATTGCCAAAAAAGCAATTTCAAAGACTTTTGATTTTATTTTCATTCTCTCAGCCCCTTTATTGGGGTTATTTTTCCCCGAAAAAATGAAAATAATCGCCTTTGTTTAAAAAATTGTTACACACATTTGGCAAAGACTGTGGTATAATATCTCCGAAAAGTTTTACCGACTTGATTGGAGGCTACATATAAGTGAGCGACTTTAATGAAAAGGGTAAATACGGCGGACAAAACGGTGTTCCGGATAACACTTCTTCCGGCAATCCGTCTGATCCGTGGAGTATAAATTCCATACTTAAAAATCAGGACAACGACATTTTTTCGTCTTCCGAAATTGACAGCGGCCGTTCTTTTAACGATACCGACGAAATTTACAGCGGTCGTCCGTCGGGAACCGACAAAAAGAGGGAAGATGTTCCCGTCGGGCGCGCCAAAAGCTCAAAGAGCCGTAAGAAAAAGAAGAAGAAAATGGGGCGCATTAAGAGAACTTTCTTGTCTCTCTTCCTCATTTGCATAATAACCGTTTGTCTCGTTACCGGAGCATTCGGAATTTATGTCTTCGCATTTATCGACGGCGACATTCCTTATGATCTTAATAATCTCGAGCTTCAGTATACAAGTATTGTTTACGCATACGATACCGACATCGAGCAATATTATGAAATGGCAAGCTTCCACGGAACCGAAAACCGCATTTGGGTCGACGCCAAGGATTTTTCGCCGTATCTTGAAAATGCCATTGTTTCCATTGAGGACAAACGTTTTTACGACCACGAGGGCGTTGACTGGAAGCGTACATTTAGTGCGTTTTTGAATATGTTCTTTGATTTCTACGGCGACAGGCAGGGCGGTTCAACCATAACCCAGCAGCTTGTTAAAAACCTTACCAAAGATAACGAGCAGACCTCCGACCGTAAGATAAGAGAAATTGTCCGCGCAAGAAACCTTGAAAGCAAATATACAAAATCCACCATTATCGAGTGTTATATAAATACCGTGCATTTCGGCAACGGCTGCGACGGTATTGAAACTGCCGCAAAGTATTATTTTAACAAGGAAGCAAAGGACCTGACCCTTCTTGAGTGTGCATCTCTTGCGGCCACCATTCAGACCCCTAATGTTAAAAATCCCATCGACGGTCCCGAAGAGAACAAGGAACGCCGCGAGATCTGTCTTAAAGAAATGCTCAACGCGGGATATATTACCAAGGCTGAATATGACCAGGCCATGTCCGAAACCCTTGTTTTGGCCAGCAGCGCGGGCGATCTTCCCACCGATACCGACAACCCCGCAAGCAAAAGTAAAATCAACAACTATTTTACCGATACCGTCATCGAAAATGTCATAAGCGACCTTCAGAAAAAGTATGACTATTCCTATTCCGAGGCCGAAAGCATGATTTATTCGGGCGGACTTAAGGTTTACTCCACCATGAATAAGCAGGTTCAGGAAAGCCTTGAAAAGTCCTTCCAAAATGACGAGCTTTTCCCCATGAACGGAAGCGGAGAACGTCCTCAAGCCGCTCAATGCATTATGGATTACACCGGTCACATTGTTGGAATTGTGGGCGGAAGAGGGGAAAAGACCGAAAACCGCTCGCTCAACCGTGCCTACGGAACGACCCGTCAGCCCGGTTCGAGTATAAAGCCCCTTTCGGTTTATGCTCCGGGAATAGAAAACAATATAATCACCTATTCTTCAAAATTATACGATTTCCACCTTCAAATCGGTAATTCCTATTATCCCGAAAAGAGCGGAACCGGTTCTTATGTAACTGTTCAGTACGCCGTTCAGAATTCTTACAATGCGACGGCCGTCCGTATGGCCGACAAGCTCGGCGTCGACACCTGTTTCGACTTTTTGACAAGACGTTTCGGAATTTCCACCCTTGTGGACAGCTATGAGGATGAAAACGGCGGTATTCATACCGATAAGACCTATTCTTCAATGGCTCTGGGCGGAACGGTCAACGGAATTTCGGTCACCGAAATGACGGCTGCTTTTGCCACCTTCGGCAACGGCGGTGTGTATTATGCTCCCACGACCTATACCGTCGTTTACGATACCTTCGGAAATGTCGTTCTTGAGCAGGATGAGCAGGGCTCGCAGGTTATCAGCTCCGATACCTCCACGATCATGAATAAAATTCTCCAAACCGTTGTTGAGGACGGTACCGGAACAAGAGCCCAAATCGGCGATTGGCCGCTCTACGGCAAGACCGGTACGACTGATAACAACCACGACTTTTGGTTTGTGGGCGGCTCGCCCTATTATGTCAGCGGCGTTTGGTGCGGTTATGACATTTCGCAAAACGTCCGCGACGGATATAATCCTTCTCCCGTAATTTGGAGAACAACCATGGAAAAAATTCTCAAGGGCAAGTCCCTTTGCGACTTCCGCGTTTCGGATACCGTGAGCTATCGCGCCTACTGCACCTCAACGGGAAGCGCCGCCACAACGGCCTGCGGTTCCACATCCATGGGCTATTTTAAGGATGATTACACGCCTGTTTGCGAGCATGGCAGCACCCTTCGCGACAGCAGCTCAATGCCCGAGCCCAAGGGCGGTCAATATGTTGACATTGAGCCAATAAGCAAACCCGCATTTGACGCTTATAAAGAAAGCGAGTATGAATGGGTTGACGCCGATGAGGCCTCAAGCCAATAATATCGACACATAAATATAATTTATACCCCTGCGGTTCGACCGAAAAAGCCGAGCCGCGGGGGTATAATTTTTTTGTAAAGAGGGGAGCGGCAATGAAAATCATCTATGTGGATTTGCTTGTGTTTGTCAATATGATAGTAAATTTTTTCATTCTTTCGGCCACCGAAAAAATTTGCAAGGAAAAAATAAAACCCATAAGAATGATTATATCCGACATTGCTGCGTCGCTTTGCTCACTTGCAATTTTTCTTCCCGAATTAGGGGTAGTGTTTTCAATTGCGCTGAGATTGGCCGTTTCATCTACGGTGGTGTTAGCAGCCTTCGGATTCGGAAATCTCAGAAGATTTGTGGGGATTGTGGGCGGTTTTTTTTCTGTTTCATTTGCTTATGCGGGGATATGCTTTGGAATTTGGACAGCTTTTAAGCCGTCAAAAATGATTATAAAAAACGATGTGGTTTATTTTGATATTTCACCTATTGTACTTGTATCGACAGCGGCAATTTGCTATGTGATTTTATGGATTTTGAAAAAGCACTTTGTAAAAAACGATTTGGAGACGTGCGAATATGATGTGATTATAAATCACAATGGAGCAACCAAGGATTTTAAGGGCTTTCTTGACACGGGAAATCTGCTCTACGATTCGTTTTCACAGCGCCCGGTAATTATAATAAGCGGCAATGCGGCAAAGGAGCTTTCGGTTTTTACCGACAGCTTAAACTGCACAGCCCAAAATTTGAATGGATTTCGCTACATACCCTACAGCGTGGTAGGCGGAAAGGGAATTTTGCCGGCCTTTGTTCCGGACGGCATAACAGTAAAGTCAAAAAAATTTTGCGGCTCGTCAGATGATTGTCTGCTTGCCGTAAGCGACGATTTGGCAGGGGATTACAGCGTTATATTCGGAAAAAATGTGATTGAAAGGATAAAGCAACATGAAAAACAAACTGAAACGGCTGATATTAAAAATTAAGCTTAAACTTTTTCAACCGAACAGAATAGATTACATATTCGGTTCGTCAACCCTTCCTCCGCCGCTTTCAAAGGAGGAGGAAGCGAGTCTTATGGAAAAGCTTAAGGACGGAGATGAAGGCGTCAGGGAAGAGCTTATAACTCACAATCTGCGCCTTGTCGTATATATCGCAAGAAAATTTGACGTTGCCGGTGCAGGAATCGAGGACTTAATTTCTATCGGAACAATCGGACTTATTAAGGCGGTAAAGACCTATTCACCCGAAAAAAACATAAAGCTTGCAACATATGCCTCAAGGTGCATTGAAAACGAAATTCTTATGTTCATACGAAAGAATTCACAGCTTAAGGGCGAGCTTTCTCTTGACGAGCCGTTGAATACCGATTGGGACGGCAACGAGCTGCTGCTTTCCGACGTGCTCGGTTCCGACCCGGATATGGTGGGAATGAACGTCGAAAGGGACGACGAATGCAGGATGCTGCGCATTGTTCTCGATAAACTGCCGAAGCGCGACAGAGAAATAATGTATATGCGGTTCGGCCTCGACGGGCAAAGGGAGCACACGCAAAAACAGGTGGCTGACAGCATGAACATATCTCAATCCTACATTTCACGGCTTGAGAAAAAAATAATTTCCATGCTGAAAAAGGAGCTGCAAAATATTTAAAGCCTTTGAGAAAAACTCAAAGGCTTTTTTTAGTATGCTTAATTTAAATTTTAATTTACGGCATAAAGCGCGGTCACTTCGGGTAAATTATACCCTCCCGCATGAGAGCCCCATTGCGCGGTCAAAATGTATTCACCGCTTTGACCGGGCCGAATACTTCTGACAAAGGGGGAGGAGGCGATGTTTTCGGTGGTTACGGGACCGACATAATACTTTGTGCCGTCCTTTTCAAGGGTGTAATATCCGTTGGCCGTGTTGCTTTCGGTGACGGCAAAGGTTATTGTATAGTCGGTGTCAGCCTCAAAATAAAATTTAAAAATTCCTTTTTCGGTTTCCTCACTTGTTGAGGTGCAGGCAACGGCGGTTTCCTGTTTAACATTGTTTTCATCCGTCGTCACTTTGGCAACAGAGACGGTATAATCGAACTTAGAAAAAGCCACGGCGCTTGTTTTGCTTGTGGCGGCGGTGGTAAACCACGCCCATGTCAATCCGAAAAGACAGGCAAGACAAAGCACGATACCGATTATCGAAGGCATAATCATAGCCATGATTTTATCCGGTTTCTCCGGTTCGGCATGCTTCGGGACATATAAAAGTTTTTCAACAAAACCTTTGTCGGACACTTAAGCTCGACTCCTTTCGTGTTTTAAAACAGGAAAATTATTTGCTTTGGTCGGATGAGTTGTCGTCGGCGGAAACTGCGGCGCCGTCTGTTTCGGAGGGTTGAGCGTCGCTGTCCTGCAGCTGTTTTTTTAGCTCCAAAAGCTCGCTCATCATTTTCTGAGATTCGGCGCGTTCCTGCTCAAGCTTTTGGCGCTCGGCCTCAATTTCGGAATATTGCTCGCTCTTATAACGCTTGAACAGTCTGATACAGTTTATGCCCTGAACAAGTATAAGAAGAGCAAATGGAACAAAAATGCAGCAGATGTATCCGGGCGTTGTTTTGAGGAATTGGAAGAAGGAACCGACACCCTTTAATTTTGTCTGATATTTTCCGATAACAAAATCATAGGTTACAATGGTTTCATCGTCGGTATCGGTGGTAGTACCGTAGGTGATAAATCCGGGATTGCCGTTTTCGTCGACCGTTAAAGTGCGGATTTTATGGGTCACCGTCTCGCCGAAGTTGGAGGTGTTTTGTGAGGTGTATGCGATAATGTCGCCCTCCTCAAGCGTTGCGGGGTCAACCGCTTTGACAAGAACAAGGTCGCCGGCGTCAAAATCGGTGGCTTTCATGGAGTCGGACAGGACAATAAACGCCTTATATCCAAAAAGACTTCTATCGGAGCGGTCGAATGTATTCACCGACACAACGGTAAACACCATCATAAGCACCGCAAAGACAACAACGAGCCACACAAGTATGTTTTTTACAATGTTCAAAGCCTTTTTCATTTATTTTCTCTCCTAAAATAAATATGTTAAGAAAAAGATTTTTGCGGATTGTTTTTTGTTTGTACACCGTCGGCGCAGAAATCAAAGGTCAGTGTCTGGTCCTGAGTTTTGTTTCCGGCACCTTCGGGATAATGGAAATAAATCGAAAGACTTTTCTTTTGGCTTACCGACAGAACGTCGTCGCAAACGGCGGATTTTTCTCTCGAAAGGGAAGCGGCGGTTCCGCTGTATAAGGTGTCGTCTCCGTCCTTGACGGTTATTTCAAGCACATCGGCAAGACCGCCGTCAACATGGTCAAAATAAAGCTTGTAATAAACCGACCAGGTACTGTTATTTTCGATAAAGAAATCCTTTTTGACTGTCATACCCGGTTCAAACAAAAATTCATGTTCCGAAATAACGGGTTTTCCGTCGTTTAAATTTATGTCCACAAGACCGGTTTTGAAATAGTTGTCCTCAAGAGTCAGGGTGGAGTAGACAAGCGCAAAGGTGGTAATTATAAGGCAAAGCAAAAGAACAATTATTGTAATGATCTGCGCTTTGATTTTTTTCTGAATTGACTTTTCAGACATTTTCGGTATCCCTCCTGCGCTTTTTCATAACAATAAACACAACAACCGAAGCAACGATGAGCGCCGCCGGAATTCCGACGGTAAATACATCAAAGGTTTTTGGCGGAGTGTCAAGATTTTTAACATCATCCTCTTCAATCCACCATCTGAAATCGGCAACAAGCTCTTTGTTCATATAATCATTGTTGACGGAGGTGTTAAGGTATGCCGTTATGCTGTATACAAGCCCATCGGTTTTTTCGGCGCCCGAAAGTACTCTGTCAACCGATGAGGGCATATCCTTCATCAGGCCGTCATAAAGGGTCTCGCCGGAGGAAAGCTCGCTTATTTTGACCATCATAACCTCGGCAAGCTTTTCATACCCTTCGCGCACGTCAGCATGAAAATGAAGTGTCACGCTGTCCTTGTGGGAAACTTCAACGTTGAATTCCTTGTTTTCCGAATCGCCGGGGAACATATTTGCAACCGAGAAGGGAAGAGTTTCCTCGGTGTTTTCGGTGCTGAAGGAAATGACCGTTCTGTTTCCGGGGACGCTTTTTGCAGCAAAGATTGCGGGAAACGCGTCAATCATCATGGGAATGTTTTTTGATGTTCCCGTGGTTTCCTCCTTGTCGGTGATTATATTTTCTCCCGAAACGGACACTTCGGAACGTTTGTTGCTTTTCACGATAACGATTCCGAGCGCCGCAATGCTCACCGCAAGCAAAACGGAAAGAGCGATAATAACAATTTTCATTACAGATGTTTTTTTGCCTACATCACTCAAAAGGCACACCCCCGCTTGTTTTTTACCATCAAATTATACTACTTTTTACAGTATAAATCAATGCTTTTTTTAAAAGTATTTGTGTTTTGTATAATTTGACAATCAGAGTCAAACTGAAACCATTAAATGGTTAAATTGCATAAATTATGGATTTTATATGTTTTAAAATAAAAATCCGAATGTATCTTTTTTTCACTTCTGACAATAATATTACCGACAACAAAAAAGGCGGTAATATTATGCAATACAGCAGGGTGGAAATTTGCGGGGTCGACACATCCAAGCTCACGGTGCTTAAGGAAAGTGAGAAAATCGAGCTTTTAAAGAAGGCGCATAATGGAGACTCTGCCGCGCGGGACAAGCTTATAAAATGCAATTTGCGGCTTGTGCTCAGCGCAGTACAGAAATTTTCCTCCCGCGGGGAAAATCCCGACGATCTGTTTCAGGTTGGGTGCATCGGCCTTATCAAGGCAATCGACCGTTTTAATCTTGACATCGACGTGAAATTTTCCACCTATGCCGTACCCATGATTTTGGGAGAGCTGCGGCGCTTTCTTCGCGACAACGGCCAGCTTAGAGTATCACGCTCGATAAGGGATACCGCCTATCATGCAATGCGCGTTAAGGAAAAGCTTCAGATGAAACTTCAACGCGAGCCGAAAATTGAGGAAATAGCCGCCGAGATGAAACTGCCGAAAGAGGAAATCGTAATCGCGCTTGAGAGCATTGTCGACCCGCTTTCATTAAGCGAGCCTGTTTTTTCCGACGGGGGAGACACAATTTATGTTGAGGATCAGATAGGGGATAAAAACGACGACAAAAGCTGGCTTGAAGGAATAATGCTCAGAGACGCAATGCAAAAACTGGGCAAAAGGGAAAAGCAAATTCTTTATTTAAGATTCCTTAAGGGTAAAACGCAGGTCGAGGTGGCAAAACAAATCGGAATTTCCCAAGCGCAGGTCAGCCGCCTTGAAAAAAACGCCATAAAGAGCATTAGAACAGTTACAGTATAAAAAAAGACCGTCTGGATAAGACGGTCTTAATTTTTGTGAAATGACTTATTTGGAAGCCTCTTCAACGGCAACCGCACAAGCAACGGTGGCACCGACCATGGGGTTGTTACCCATGCCGATGAGACCCATCATCTCAACGTGTGCGGGAACGGAGGAAGAACCGGCGAACTGGGCGTCGGAATGCATACGACCCATGGTGTCGGTCATGCCGTAGCTGGAGGGGCCTGCCGCCATGTTGTCGGGATGCAGGGTACGGCCTGTGCCGCCGCCGGAAGCGACGGAGAAGTAGTTGACGCCGTTCTCGACGCACCACTTCTTGTAGGTGCCTGCGACCGGGTGCTGGAAGCGGGTCGGGTTGGTGGAGTTGCCGGTGATGGAAACGCCGACGTTCTCAAGCTTCATAATGGCAACGCCCTCGGGAACATTGTCTGCTCCGTAGCATTTGACCTTGGCGCGGTCGCCCTTGGAAAATGCGATTTCCTCTTTAACGTTAACCTGCTCGGTATAGGGGTCAAACTCGGTTTCGCAATAGGTGAAGCCGTTGATTCTCGAGATGATATAAGCGGCGTCTTTTCCGAGTCCGTTAAGGATAACGCGAAGGTCCTTGTTTCTGACCTTGTTGGCGTTAAGAGCGATTTTGATAGCGCCCTCGGCGGCAGCAAAAGACTCGTGGCCGGCGAGGAAGCAGAAGCACTCGGTTTCTTCGGAAAGAAGCATTTTACCGAGATTTCCGTGGCCGAGACCGACCTTGCGGTTTTCGGCAACCGAACCGGGAATGCAGAAGGACTGAAGTCCCTCACCGATTGCGGCGGCGGCATCGGCAGCCTTTACGCAGCCCTTTTTGATGGCGATAGCGCAACCGACGGTGTATGCCCAAATGGCATTTTCAAAGCAAATGGGCTGAGTCGAACGAACGATCTGGTCAACGTCGATACCCTTTGCGGTGGTAATTTCCTTGCATTCGTCAATGGAGGAAATTCCGTATTTCTTTAAAGTCTCGAGGATTTTGGCCTCGCGTCTTTCATAACCTTCAAACTGTGCCATTAGAATTTTCCTCCTTCTTATTCTTTTCTCGGGTCGATATATTTGGCGGCCTCGTCAAATCTGCCGTAGGTACCCATAGACTTCTTGTATGCCTCGTTGGGTTCCATGCCTTTTTTGATGAAGTCGGTCATTTTTCCGAGGGAAACAAACTCATAGCCGATGACCTCGCCGTTTTCGTCGAGAGCCATTCTTGTGCAGTAACCTTCGGTCATTTCGAGATAACGAACACCCTTATCCTTTGTGCCGTACATGGTTCCGACCATGGAACGGGCACCCTTGCCGAGATCTTCCATGCCGGCGCCGATAACAAGACCGTCATCGGAAAATGCAGACTGGGTACGGCCGTAAACTATCTGAAGGAACAGTTCGCGCATTGCGGTGTTGATAGCGTCGCAAACGAGGTCGGTGTTAAGAGCCTCAAGAACGGTTTTTCCGGGAAGAATCTCGGCCGCCATTGCTGCCGAATGGGTCATGCCGGAACATCCTACCGTCTCGACAAGAGCCTCCTCGATAACGCCGTTTTTGACGTTGAGCGAAAGCTTACAAGCACCCTGCTGGGGAGCGCACCAGCCGACACCGTGGGTATAACCGGAAATGTCGGTTATCTGCTTTGCTTCAATCCACTTGCCCTCTTCGGGAATGGGAGCAGGTCCGTGATGGGGACCCTTTGCGACTACGCACATATTTTCGACTTCCTGTGAATAAGTCATTTTTCTATCTCCTTTCGGGAATTAGCGGATTTCGGACGGCAAAACGCCGAAATACGCAATTATAAACATATATATTGTATACCTATCCGACCGATTTTGCAAGTGAAACAAACGAAAAAGTTTGTTTCACGTCGTTGAAAAAATTTGTCGAGTCGGTCTCATTGTCAAAAACCGAAAAGCAGGTCGGTCCGCTGCCGGTCAGCGAAGTGGCAATACCGCCTTTTTTTGCGGCAATTTCGCTTATGCGGCCGTATACGCCGCGGCTGTTGCAAAGCGCAAAATCATTTCCGAAGGATTTTATTGCCGAAACCGTCTCTCCTTGTTTTAAAAGAGAGAGGACCTTATCGGTGTAATTTTCGTCAAAGCTTTTTCTTTGGTCAAGCATTTTATACATTTCGCCCGTCGAGCCCTTGTCGCAGGGCTTTATAAGCACAAAAAACATTCTGGGGAAGTTTTCGAGAAAGGTGAGCTTTTCTCCAATTCCTTCGGCAAGAGCGGTTTTGGAAAACAGGGCAAAGGGTACGTCGGCACCGAGCTTTTTCGCCAGGCCGATTTTCTGCTCATCTGTCAATCCGACGCCGTAGAGAACGTTCAAAATGTTTATAACGGCCGCCGCGTCGGCACTTCCGCCGCCCAGCCCCGAAAGCAAAGGAATACGCTTTTCCACGGTTATTTCAATATTGTCATCGGCAATACCGTTCGTTTCAAAAAAGAGCTTTGCCGCCTTAAAGGCAAGATTTTCCTCTCGGCGTACAAGACTGCAATTAACCTTTATTCCGCCAAACTCGGTCTTTTTTACGGTGACGGTATCATAAAGGTCAACGGGATGCATTATTGATTTTAAATTATGATAACCATCGGGACGTTTTTCGAGACAGTCGAGGGTCAGATTGAGCTTTGCATAGGCTTTCTGTGATATTTTTCTCATAATTCGCCCATAAATTCTTCGATTTTTTCAAGTGCCGTTTTAAGATGATCGAGAGAATAACAGTAGGAAACGCGAATGTGTCCCTCTCCGCTTTGTCCGAAGGCGGTTCCGGGAATAACGGCAACGTGCTTGGAATAAAGAAGCTTTTCGCAAAATTCGTCCGAGCTCATGCCGGATTTTTCTATGCTCGGAAAGGCGTAAAACGCACCGAGCGGCTCAAAACATTCAAGTCCCGCTTTTTCAAGACCTTTTAAGAGAAATTTCCTTCTCATGTCATATTCGTCACGCATTTTGACAATATCGCCGTCGCCGTTTTTAAGCGCTTCGATTGCGGCGTACTGAGACGTGGTGGGCGCGCTCATTATTCCGAACTGATGAATTTTGGTCATCTGTTTTATGATTTCCTTGGGTCCGAGAGCATATCCAAGCCTCCAGCCGGTCATGGAATATGACTTGGAAAATCCGTTGGCAATAACCGTCCGTTCCTTCATTCCGTCAATTGACGCGATCGAAACATGATGACGGCCGCCATAGGTCAGCTCGGCATATATTTCGTCCGACAAAATCATTATGTTTGTATCTTTGAGGACTTCGGCGATTTGCTCAAGATCGTGTTTTTCCATAATTCCGCCTGTGGGGTTGTTCGGATAGGGCAGAACAAGCAGCTTGGTTTTCGGCGTAATCACGGATTTCAGCTGCTCGGGTGTAATTCTGAAATTGTTTTCAACGGTGGTTTTCAGCGGAACGGGAACGCCTCTGCAAAGACTGACAAGAGGGGAGTAGCACACAAAGCTCGGCTCGGGCACTATGACCTCATCGCCCTCCGACACAATGGCTCTAAAGCAGGCGTCAATGGCCTCCGAACCGCCCACGGTAACAAGTACGTCGGTTTTCGGTTCGTATTTTATTCCGAATCTTCGGTTGTAATAAGCGGCAATTTCTTCGCGCAGCTCGGCAAGTCCGGCGTTGGCCGTATATCTTGTATATCCCGCCTCGAGAGAGGAAATTCCCGCCTGTCTGATGTGCCACGGAGTGTAAAAATCCGGCTCGCCGACGCCGAGAGACACCACGTCGTCCATGGTGCTTGCAATGTCAAAATATTTCCTTATTCCCGAGGGCTTGAGCGACACGGTAATAGGGTTCAAAATGTTATCATAGTTCATCAAAACGACATTATCCTCCTGTCGTCCTTGTTGTCATAGCATATACGCACACCCATCTGCTTATAGTTGCGGAGCATAAAATGAGTTGCGGTGGATGTTACGCCTTCAATGGGCGCGAGTCTGTGGGAAACAAACATTGCCGCCGACTGAAGATCATCGGCCTTGACGGTGACAAGAAAGTCGTATGAGCCGGACATGAGGCACAAATCGGAAACCTCGTCAAACTGCATGATTTTTTTGGCAAGCTCCTCATATCCCGCATCGGGCTGGGGGGTAACCTTAAGCTCGACCATGGCGGTAATACGCTTGTCGCCGAGCTTTTCCCAATTTATAAGCGCTTTATAGCCGTTGATAACACCGTCGGCCTCAAGCTTTTTTATGTGTTCCTTAACTTCTTCCTCGGTAGTTCCGAGCATAGCGGCAAGGTCGGCCACCGAATAACGGGCGTTTTTAAAGAGAAGTTTAGCAAGCTTATCCATAGTAATCCTCCAATCAGATAATGGGAACGAGCATGGGAACATGCTGTTCGTATATAGTTAAATAGGTAAATCCTGCCGCCTTGGCCATTTCCATTCCGTCGGCAATGTTTTTGCCCACGTCATAATAATGGTGAGCGTCGGAACCGAAGGTGATATACCGTCCTCCGACCTCTTTAAACCGTTTCACGACTTCGAGATCGGGAAGAGGCTTTCCGTAGGCCTGTCGGTAGCCGGAGGTGTTGATTTCAAGCGCCTTTTGATTTTTGGCAAGAAGCTTTAAAATTTCGTCCACCTTTTCGGCATAGTTTTTAAGCTCGACTCCGAAATGATGTTCACCGTTGATGTATCTCAGGGGATATGTCAGGTGGGCAAGACTGTCAAAGCCGTTCCACCGAACAAGCTCGTAAAGCTGGTCGAGATACATATCGAAAAATTCGAAAGGATCGTTCTTTTCATAATCCACCTTCCAAAAATCCTCTTCGCCCTTGATGCAATGAAGGCTTCCGAGAATAAAATCATAATCGTTTGCAGAAAGAGCGTCGTTTGTGTCCTCGAGATTTTGGGTTGCCTGCCCAAGCTCGATCCCCGCCATTATAATGAGGTGGTTTTTGAAGGCGTCCTTTGCCCTTTTGGCCTCGATAAAGCTCTGCCTTATCGATTTGTCAAAACGGTATATATCGGCTCGGTAACGGTTAATTTCGCAATGGTCGGTAATGGCCACCGCGCGCAGACCCGCATTGACAGCGTGCTCGCACATAAGCATAACCGGGTCAAATCCGTCGTCGGAATTGTCGGTATGCAAATGAAAATCAACAAGATTTTTAAAACCCATTTATATACACCCCGAAAAATTATATTTACTTGAAGATTATAGCACAACAAATGAAAAAATAACAGAGTTTTTTATAAAAATCTTGTGGGCAAAAGAAAATTGTGATATAATTTCATAAAAAATCGGTTGGAGGAATAAAAATGAGAGCTGTTATTTCGGTTATAGGCGCCGACAGGGTAGGAATTCTTGCGAAAATTTCCGGCCGCTGTGCGGAAAACAACATAAATATTATCGACGTCAACCAAAAGGTCGTTGACGGAATGTTTACCATGATCATGCAGGTGGAAATTGACGGCTGCAGCGTTCCTTTTTCGGAATTTGCCGAAAATATCAAGGAATTCGGAAAGGAAATCGGCATGACCGTTCACGCCATGCACGAGGACATTTTCAATTCCATGCACCGCATTTAGTCTTTATCGGAAAGGAAATTGTTATGCTTAATCCGTCGGATATAATGGAAACCATAAACATGATACGGGAGGAGCACCTCGACATCCGAACCGTTACCATGGGTATATCTCTTTTAAGCTGCATTGACAGCGACATTGACAAGGCCTGTGCCAAAATATACGACAAAATAACCGGATATGCCGAAAGGCTTGTGCCGGTGTGCGACCAAATACAGAGCGAATACGGAATACCGATAATCAACCGCCGTATTTCGGTCACACCCATCGGCATGATCGCGTCGGCGTGCCCCTCGGCGGATATAACCAAATTTGCCAAGACTCTTGAAAAAGCCGCAAACGAGCTTGGGGTCAATTTTGTGGGAGGATACTCGGCTCTTGTTCAGAAGGGCTTTTCGGACGGGGACTACGCTCTCATCGAAAGCATACCGAGAGCTCTCGCCGAGACCGACCATGTATGCGCTTCGGTAAACGTGGGAAGCACCAAAGCGGGCATAAATATGGACGCGGTGAAAATGATGGGAAAGGCGGTTAAAATGTCTGCCGAGCTGACAGAGGACCGCGACTGTATCGGCGCCGCAAAATTAGTGACGCTTTGCAACGCCCCCGAGGACAATCCTTTTATGGCAGGTGCGTTTCACGGTGTGGGAGAGCCCGACTGTGTGATAAATGTCGGCGTTTCGGGCCCCGGAGTCGTAAAATGCGCCCTTGAAAAAGCGGGAGACTGTTCGGTGGATCAGCTTGCCGACATTATAAAGCGCACTGCGTTCAAAATAACCAGAATGGGTCAACTTGTGGCAATGGAAGCCTCAAAGCGGCTTTGCGTACCCTTCGGAATTGTCGATTTGTCCCTTGCTCCGACTCCCGAGGTGGGCGATTCGGTTGCTCATATTCTTGAAGAAATGGGTCTTGAGCATTGCGGTGCCTGCGGAACCACAGCCACCCTCGCCATGCTTAACGACGCCGTGAAAAAGGGCGGGGTAATGGCCTCGTCTCATGTGGGCGGGCTTTCGGGAGCATTTATTCCCGTCACCGAGGACGCCGGTATGATTGACGCCTCCCGCGACGGCCACCTGACCATCGAAAAGCTTGAGGCCATGACCTCTGTATGCTCGGTGGGACTTGACATGATAGTCATTCCCGGAGACACTCCAACCGAGGTGATTTCGGGCATAATCGCCGATGAAGCCGCAATCGGCATGGTCAATTCCAAGACCACCGCCGTCCGCCTTATTCCCGCAATCGGCAAAAGCGTCGGGGATGAGCTTTCCTTCGGCGGGCTTCTCGGAAGCGGACCTGTAATGGCGGTCAACACCGCCTCTCCCGCAAAGTTTATTTCAAGGGGAGGACGGCTTCCCGCACCGCTGCAAAGCCTTAAAAACTAACGTTTTCACAGCTGCTCACATGTGAAAATGTAAATTTTTTTCGACTTTTATTGACAAATCGTTCTTCCGGTGATAAAATTTTTTTATCGGAAAAGATTATCTCTTTTCCCATTATTCAGACGGAGGTAATTAAAATGAAATTTGATTTCGGAAAACTCGGACTTTTTGCCGGAGGCGTTCTGTTCGGAACTGCTGGACTGAAGATTTTAAGCAGCCGTGAGGCCAGAAAGGTTTACACCTACTCCACTGCCGCGGCGCTCAGAGCCAAGGAAGAGATTATGACCAAGGTTACGACCATAAAAGAGAATGCCGAGGACATTTTTGCCGATGCAAAGGACATCAATGAAAAATGCGCCGAAAAGAAGGAAGTAATCGAGGACAGCTCCTGCGGATGCTGCGAGGCGGCCGAAGCGGAGACCGAGGAATAATTTTCTTTGAGAGAGCCGCATTTTTCGGCTCTCTTTTTTCGGAGGTTTTTTTATGAAGTGTCAGATTCTGCATGAATCAAAGGGCAGAATGAGAATTCATTTTTGTATTTCCCGAATGTCCCTTTCTCAGGCCGATTTGGCAGAGTATTATTTGAGGGGCGTTTGCGGCGTAGCCGACGTTAAGGTTTTTGACCGCACCGCCGACGCGGTTGTTTTTTACAGCTGTAAGCGCAGCGCCGTTATTGCGGCGCTCTCGGCATTTTCCTTTGAAAAGGCCGAAAACGCGGAGCTTGTTCCGGTCAACACCTCCCGCGCTCTCAACCGCGAATTTGAGGACAGACTTGTTTTTTCGGTTATAAGACGTTTCGCTTCAAAGCTGTTTTTGCCGTCTGTTATTCGTTCTGCCATTGCGGTTTTCCGCTCGGTGAAATACATAAAGGCGGGAGTAAAATCCCTGCTTGCGGGAAAGCTGTCGGTGTCGGTGCTTGACGCGACGGCGGTTTCGGTTTCGATTTTAAGGGGCGATTTCTCCACCGCCGCATCGGTTATGTTTATGCTCGGCCTCGGCGAAATGCTGGAGGACTGGACCCACAAAAAGTCGGTTTCCGATCTTGCGGGCGCCATGTCGCTTAATGTCGACAAGGTTTGGCTCAAGGCGGAGGAAGGCGAAATTCTCGTTCCCGTCGGGGACATTTCGGCCGGCGACAAGATCGTGGTCAGAACCGGAAACATGATACCCCTTGACGGCAAGGTTTATGAGGGCGAGGCTCTCGTAAATCAGGCATCCATGACCGGCGAATCTCTGCCTGTCAGAAAAAATTCCGGCAGCTATGTTTATGCCGGAACGGTCGTTGAGGAAGGCGAGTGCGTTATCTCGGTAGAAAAGACGACCGGCGGCGGGCGTTATGACCGTATCGTCAAAATGATAGAGGAATCGGAAAAACTCAAGTCCACGGCCGAGGACAAGGCCTCGCGGCTTGCCGACAAACTTGTGCCTTACACTCTCGGCGGAACGTTGCTCACATATCTTCTGACGAGAAACATAACAAAAATGCTTTCGGTGCTTATGGTGGATTTTTCCTGTGCGCTCAAGCTTTCCATGCCCATAGCCGTGCTTTCGGCCATGAGGGAAGGAAATAAATATAACATTTCGGTTAAAGGCGGCCGTTTTCTTGAGGCCGTGGCAAAGGCCGACACCGTCGTGTTTGACAAAACCGGCACATTGACCTATGCAAAGCCTACCGTGGCGCGAATCGTCACCTTTGCCGACAAAGAGGAAAACGAGATGCTGCGTCTTGCGGCCTGTCTCGAAGAGCATTATCCTCACTCTCTTGCCAACGCCGTTGTCGACGAGGCGAAGAACAGAGGCCTTAATCACGAAGAATACCATTCAAAGGTTGAATATGTGGTGGCTCACGGAATTTCCAGCACGGTCGAGGGCAAAAAGGTCGTTATCGGAAGCTATCATTTTGTCTTTGAGGACGAAGGATGCACCGTGCCCGACGGAGAAGCCGAGAAATTCAGCAGCATTTCCGATGAGTATTCTCATCTTTATCTTGCCGTTTCGGGCGTTCTCTGCGCCGTTGTATGCGTTTTTGACCCGCTGAGAGCCGAGGCAAAGGATGCCATTGACGCCCTTCACGCCCTCGGTATCAAAAAGGTGGTTATGATGACGGGAGACAACCATAAAACCGCTGCCGCAATTGCCAAAACCGTGGGTGTAGACGAGTTTCACGCCGAGGTTCTGCCCGAAGACAAAGCCGATTTTATAAGACGGGAACACAGAGAGGGAAGAACGGTAATGATGATCGGCGACGGCGTCAACGACACGCCCGCCCTTTCGGAAGCCGACGCAGGTGTTGCGATAAATTCCGGCGCGGCCATTGCAAGGGAAATTGCCGACATAACCGTTTCGTCGGAGGATCTTTTCGAAATAGTAACGCTGAGAAAGCTTTCAACGGCTCTCATGTCCCGAATAGACAGAAATTATCGGTTTATTGTCGGATTTAATTTCCTGCTGATACTGCTCGGCGTCACGGGAGTTATTCAGCCGACGACATCGGCTCTTCTTCACAACACCTCGACGCTCGGCATAAGTCTTAAAAGTATGACAAATCTTTTGCCGGAGCAGCAAAAGCGTGAAGAAATTCAGTAATTAAAAAGCGTATCGCTTGAAGCGATACGCTTTTTTCTATATACAAGTTCTCTTTAATTATGACGATCGTGAGAGTGGAATTTTTCGCAAAATCTTGCCGAAAAAGACGGCTGCTCGCCCCCTGCATAAAGATGGGAAACGTCGCCGTAGCCGCAGCAGCGAAAGGAAACATAACCTTCCTCGCGTTCTTCGGTGTAAATTGTCGTGACCGATGTGGGAAGCGCAACAAAATTCTGATGAAAAACATGGGGAGAAACCCCGAAAAGATAAGACAGAATAAATCCCTCCACACCGAAGTGGCAAAAAAGCGCGACCGTGTCGGTATTTCCCTCGTCGGTGCGGAAAATTCTACCCTGCTTTTTATATCCGTGAAGTGCCAAGAGCTCGTCCATACCGTCGCATACTTCCCGGTATTTTTTGCGAAAGTCCTCCGAATCATAGAGGGGTGACTTTTGCCATTCGTCGGAATAAATAAGCTTATCTTCGCCGAAAATTCTCGGCTTAAAATCCCACGGATATTTCGGGATTCCGCTTTCGGCGTCGGCAACGGCTCCGTCGAATTCCCGCAGCCACGAAACGACATGAGGCTCCATGCCGAGAGCTTTTACCGTCCCTTCCGCCGTGGCCCTTGCCCGCCCGAGAGGGGAGCACCAAATCTCGTCAATACCCATGTTAACGGTTCGTTTTGTAAGAAGCTCGGCTTCTCTGAAACCTTTTTCGGTCAATGAATCTATTTCATAATTCGGATCTCCGTGACGGATTATTATAATTCTCAAAAAAATCCTTCCTCTCTTTTTTTGAAAATTATACACCGAATAAAAATCTTTTTCAATATTATTTTCTATTTTGTAAGCACTCCGCCGTCGGTTTTAAGCACAATGAGAATTTTTTCTTCTTCAAGGGTATCGGCGTTTATATAAACAAGTATTTCCTCGCCGTTTTCACCGCCGCAAAGGAATTCAAAACAAAGCCGCTCTTCCATGGTGTCAAGGGGAATGACCGCGGCGGTTTCGGATTTTACCGAAAGCAGGGGAGATAGTTTGTTTCTTGCCGCCGAAATGTCGTTTTTCGGAGCCGAAAAATTTCTGGTGCAATGATTCATTATAAATCCTTGAGCATTAAAGGAAACAACGTCTCCGGTATCTGTGGCAATGCCTATTTTTATAAGATCGGTATAATAAACGACCGAATTTTCGGTATAGGCAAAATTTATAACGCATATCCCTTCGTTAAGGGCATAATAGCTCGGCGAAAAATCACCGATATTAAGCCCTTCAATAAAACGTTCGGCTTTTTCGAGACATTCTTCATACTGATAAACCGACTCGGAAATATCGCGGTTTGTGAGTATATATGAGCAGTATCCTCCTTGCTTTGTCACCGAAACGCTGCTGCTGTCGTATGAAAAATTATAGCAGGGTATAACGCCCTGTTCCTCGCCGTCAAAAATAAGGTGCTCGGCAGGAACATCAAGCATTTTAGCTGCCTTTTCCGCCGCCTCTTCCTTTGTGACGTCATTTTTTCCTTCGATATATTTTGCCTTAGCCTGTAAAATATGGTCGGAAAAAGGACCGTCATAAAGCATGGTGGGATAGTCCGACAAATGATCTTCCATGTTGTTGAACCCGCTTTCCAAGACATTATCGTTATCATTGCCGGTTTCATAAATTGAGTTTTTAACGTTTTCCGCCCACTTACCGTCCTCATTCATGGCAAGACACATTTCATCAAGCTCGGCATTTATGTCGGCGGCATACCCGAGCAGTTTTTCAAGCGTTTTTCTTTCCTCATCCGAAATTTCCTCTCCCGCCGAAATCTTTTTTGAAAGAGAAAGGGAAAATTCGCCGACCTGAGAAAGAAATTTATATGTGTTATCAAGGTCCGTCCCGCTTGTGGGAAGTCCCGAAAGACAGGTCTTTGCCGCAAGCGCCTCGCTCCAAAGCTTCATGGAAAGTTCGGATGCGCCGGAGGAGGTAACCGAATAACGCCCCTTTTGCAGATGGTTTTCAATGCTGCTTATGTGCTCGGACAGCTCGGAAAGATTGCGTTCATATGTCGTTCCCAGCATGGTGCTGTATTTTTCGGCAGCTGCAAAGGAGCTTATGCAAAGCCCTCCGACTGCCAAAACGGCGGCAACCGCAAAGCTGAAAACTCTTATTTTTGTTTTTCTCGACATTTTATTCATTCTATTCAGTCCTTAAATTTTTTAATATTTTTCCCATAACAATCAAAAAAATCCGCACTATATTTCATTGACAAAAAATCAAAAGGGTAGTAAAATACTTCAAAAACAGCAAATGGGGTGTAATTTTGCGTCATAAATACAGAACGCAGTTTACCTGTGCAATGGAAATTGATTTCGACCTTGACGGCGATGTTGTCAGCAACATCGAGTTTATCGGCGGATGTAACGGAAATCTCAAAGCTATTTCAAAGCTTGTGGACGGATTCACCGTTGAACAAATCGAGCAAAAGCTTTTGGGAAACACCTGCGGCATGAAGCCCACTTCATGTGCCGATCAGCTTGCAAAAGCCGTTCGAAAAGCCTACAACGAAGAAAATTCCAAATAGCGAAAAAGCGTCTGCGAAAATGTTGTTTTTGCGGGCGCTTCTTGCTATAATTTTATTGACGAAACGGCCTATCGGTGTTATTATAAAAAAGAATACAGATGTTAATGGGTTTATAAGGACGGTATAAAATTGAGTATTGCAAAAAACAAAAAAACTAAGACCTCCCCCGACTACGGAAAAATTCTTCACGACAAGGTCGGGGAGATGTCTAAAAGGCAGCGAAAGGGGCTTTTTGTCTTTGTGGCGCTGCTTTCGGTTATACTTGCCCTTCTTGTGACCCTTTTTATATGGAAGGTTCTTCCGCGAATTACAAACCGCGTCACATCCACCGCCGAGGGTGCCGCCATAAATTATATTACCGCCGTAAAGGACAGGGATTTTGACCTTCTTTGTAAAAGCGTCATTCCCGAAATTTCCGACAGCATAAAAGAAAATGCCGAGCAAAACGGCGGGGGAGATACTGTTTTTGACACAATCTACGACGCCATGGAAAGCAATGCCGAAAAAATCGATTTCGGCGAAAACATATCAATCGAAATAGACGAAAGCTCGCTGAAATCCGAGGAACAGCAGTTTGAAAACGGAAAATACAACGGTCAGGATATGACCGATATGAATGTGAGCGCCGTCACCATCGTAAAGGGCGACGTTGTCACAAAAGGCTCCCTTAACGAATCGACCCAAAACATCACCTTTGTGTGCGTCAAAATCGAAAAAAAATGGTATATTCTGACCATGGCTCAAACGGCCGACGACACGTCGTGGGAGCAAAACACAATTTCAAAGTAAAGTGAGAATAATATGAAAAACGAACCCATACGACTTCAAAAATATCTGTCCGAATGCGGATTTTGTTCCCGCCGCAAGGCCGAGGAATTTATCGAACGCGGTAAGGTGAAGGTCAACGGCCACCCGGCTCATATCGGCGACAAGGTTCGTCCCAAAGGCGACATTGTCACGATAGGCGGTAAAAAAATCGTTCACGGCCAAAACGAGCGTGTTTATATCATGCTCAACAAGCCGAGAGGCTATGTCACCACCATGAATGACGAGCTTGGAAGAAAATGCGTTGCTGATCTTGTGGACGACGCACCCGAAAGGGTCTTTCCCGCCGGCCGTCTTGATAAGGATAGTGAGGGACTTTTGCTTTTTTCAAACGACGGAGAATTTATCAACATGATGACCCATCCGTCGGGCCACGTTCAAAAGCTTTATCGGGTCACCGTCCGTCCGCCGGTTTCGGATGAACAGCTATATGAGATGTCAAACGGAATTGTTATCGACGGCAAAAAAACCGCCAAATGCAATATTGTCCCTCTCGTGGACGACGACGACCGAGTGGTACTCGAATTTGAGCTTAACGAGGGCAGAAACAGGCAGATAAGAAAGATGTGCGAGTCGGTGGGTCTTGAGGTGGCGAGACTTAAACGCGTCGCCGTGGGAAACCTGCGCCTCGGACGGCTTCCCGTTGGAAAATGGCGGCTGCTCGAAAAGCAGGAAATCAGGGATCTTATTACCCTTTCAAAGGCACAGGGGAGGAAATAACATGAGTGTAAAGGAACAAATTTCAAAGCTTAAAGATTTAAGCGGTTCGTCCGCCGCAAAGCAGAGGATATTAAGTCTTTGCGACGAGGGAAGCTTTTCGGAAATCGGAGAGTTTTACAAAAGCCGTGACGGGCTTTGCGAGGCCGTTTGCGGATTTGCGACTGTCGGCGGCGAGGGAATATACGTTTTTGCCCAAAGCCCCGACGTTTCGGACGGAGCAATGAGCCTTGCGCAGGCTAAAAAAATAAAAACCATTTATGACCTCGCGGCAAAAAACGGCCGTCCCGTTGTGGGAATATTTGATTCAAAGGGCGTTCGTATCGACGACGGTGCCGACGCTATGAACGCATTTTCCGAGGTTATAAATTCGGCGTCGCTTCTTTCGGGAGTGGTTCCTCAAATCGCCGTTGTTGCGGGAGAATGCACGGGTCAAAGCGCGGTTCTTTGCGCCCAGTTCGACGTTGTTATAATGGATAAAACAGCCAAGCTTTCTCTTTATCCCTCTTCCGTATATAAAAAGGGAGAAGAAATCGGTACAGCCGACTTTGCGCTTAAAAACGGTACGGCTCACATTGCCTGCGACGGGCTTTCGGCTTGCTTTGAACAGGTCGGCGCGGTTCTTTCGATTTTGCCCCAAAACAATCTTGCCCCGTCAAAAAGGCTGGACGGCGGAACGCCTACCGTTTGCCCGGTCATAAAAAACGAGCTTCTTGACAGCGAGGATAAAATACATCTTGCTGACAATTTCGGTGAGACAGCCGAAACTCTGCTTGCGAGAATCGACGGAAAGCCTTGCGGCGCCGTCCTCACAAAGCAAAGAAAGCTTGACGCCGCTTCGGTTAAAAAAATCAGCCGATTTGTCCGTATGTGCGACGCTTTTTCCATTCCGCTCGTCACCATAATCGACGCCGACGGATTTTCCGTTTGCAAGGATAACGAAATTTCAAACGGAGCCAAACTTGCGGCCGAGCTTTCAAGCGTATACTGCGAGGCGACAACCGCCAAAATATCGCTGATTTTCGGAAGAGCCTGCGGCGGAATTTACACAGCCCTTGCCGCAAAAGGAACCTCGGCGGACATAGTTCTTTCCACCGAAAAAGGCGTTGTATCGCCTCTTTCTCCCGAGGCTGCCGCAATCGTTATGTTTGGCGAACGCATAAAGGCGGGGGAGAGCATTGACGCTCTTTCGAAAGAATATGAAGAAAAATTCGGTTCGGCTCTTTATGCCGCCGAAAAAGGATATATAGACGAAATAATTTCCGAAAGCGAAATAAGAGTTAAATTGTCCGCCGCTCTCGACGCACTCGACTCAAAGCGCGAATCAAGACCGGCAAAAAAACACACTGATTTTCCTTTCTGATTTTTGGGGGTATAAAAAATGAAAAATTTAAGAGTAACCGTTAACGGCAAAGCCTATGATGTTCAAGTTGAAGAGTTGTCCGAAACTTCCGCTCCCGCAGCCGCACCTGCACCGGCCGCTGCGCCCGTTGCCGCCGTTCCTGCTGCGGCTCCCGCTGTTCCTGCGGA
>URYV01000003.1 GCA_900552285.1 uncultured Oscillospiraceae bacterium | reverse complement strand
CCAAGAACGTCATCATCTCCAACTGCACGCTGACCTCTACCAGTGCCGCGATCAATGCTTTTGGGAACTGCTCCCGTTCTTTTGTATGCCGCAGCCGCAATAACCCTCAATCTTACGGGAAAAATGAAGGGTCCCTATCCCATTCTTATGATAAAGCAAAATCCCGCCGCAATTTCGGCCGTATGGTTTGTCGGAATAATCGGCGGAGCGTTTTTACTGTCGCTTTTGCTGTGGAAGCTTAACTTCGGCAAAAAGCAGGACAAAATCAGATAAACACATAAAAGAAAAAGGAGTATCTTCCCGATACTCCTTTTTTGATTGTTTAAAAGGTAATCAGACTTCCACGGTCCAGCCGAAGGTGTCCTCGGTTTTGCCCCACTGAATACCGGTGAGAGTGTCATAGAGGTGCTGGGTGAGAGGTCCGATTTTTCCGCCGTTGACGGTGCATTTTTTGCCCTTATAGCAAAGCTCGCCGATGGGGGAAACGACGGCCGCCGTACCGCAGCCCCATGCTTCCTCAAGGGTGCCGTCCTCCATGGCCTTTTCAAGCTCGTCAACGCTGAGAAGGCGCTCGCTTACCTTAATGCCTTCCTTGGCAAGAACCTCGATGCAGGATTTTCTCGTGATGCCGGGGAGAATGGAGCCGGTGAGCTTGGGGGTGACGACCTCGCCGTTTATCTTGAACATAACGTTCATGGCGCCAACCTCTTCGATGTATTTGCGCTCAACGCCGTCGAGCCACAGTACCTGGGAATAGCCCTTCTGTTCGGCGCGCTCACCCGCACGGTTGCTGGCGGCATAGTTTCCGCCGCACTTTGCATAGCCGGTTCCGCCGCGAACGGCACGGACGTCCTCGTCCTCAATCATGATTTTAACGGGGTTGATACCCTCGGCATAATAGCTTCCGACGGGGGAGGCGATAATCATGAAGGTGGCGTTGTGAACGGCGTGAACCCCGAGGGATTCGTCGTTTCCGAACATAAAGGGACGAAGATACAGAGAGGTGCCGAATTCGCCTGGAGTCCAGTCCTGCTCAAGATTTACAAAGGTAGTGAGAGCCTTAAGGGCGTCCTCCTCGGGAATTTGAGGAAGGCAAAGGCGCTCGGCCGAATTGTTCATTCTTCTGACGTTTTCGATGGGGCGGAAAAGCTGAACCTTTCCGTCGGCGCGGCGATAGGCCTTGAGTCCCTCGAAAATTTCCGAACCGTAGTGAAGCACGGTGGAGGCAGGGTGTATCGAGAGGTAGCCGAAGGGCACGATTCTTGCGTCATGCCAGCCCTCTTCGCGGGAATAGTCCATAACGAACATATGGTCGGTAAAGATTTTGCCGAATCCGAGGGTTTTGGGATCGGGCTTTTCTTTGGGATGCTCGGTTTTTACGATTTTAATGTCCATAATTTTTCTCCTTTGCAAAATTTAAAATTCGGCGCCGGTTTTAATGGCGTTCATATTAACTTCCTTCATGTCGGCGTGCTTGGCCGAAATAACCTTGGAAACCGCCGCTTCAACGCTTTGCTCGTCGAATTCGCCCAGCTCCTTAAGCAGCTTTCCCACCATTATCATGTTGGCGAGGGTGGAAAAGCCCTTGTCTCCCGCGGTTTTGGTGGCGGGAACGTAAAAGGCGGTGACGTCGTCTCTCTTTACCTTGCGTTCCACAAGGGAGCTGTCCACAAAAATCATGCCGCCCGGCTTTACCGACTCTTCAAATCGGTCGAGAGAGGGCAAATTCATGGCCACAAGCACGTCGGCGTTTGAAATTATGGGGGAGCCGACCGGTTCGTCGCTTAAAATGACGCTGCAGCTTGCCGTACCGCCTCGCATTTCGGGACCGTAGGAGGGAAGCCAGCTTACGTTTTTGTCATCCATAAGCCCTTTATAGGCCACAAGCTTTCCGGCAAAAAGTATGCCCTGTCCGCCGAAACCGGAAAAAAGAATACTCTTGGTGCTCATTATTTTTCCTCCTTTGCCGATCTGTCCTTATACACTCCGAGGGGATAGTAGGGCAGCATATGCTCGTCAATCCACTTGAGAGCCTCTTTGGGGGTCATGCCCCAGTTGGTGGGACAGGAGGAGACGACCTCCACAAGGGAAAATCCCTTGCCGTCGATTTGATTTTGAAAAGCCTTTTTAATGGCCTTTTTGGCGTTTCTGACATTTTTAACATTGTTGACTGTGACCCTCTCGAGATATTCGGGGCCTTCAAGCTCGGAAAGCATTTCGCATATCTTGACGGGATAGCCGCAGAGCTTGGGGTCGCGGCCGTAGGGAGAGGTCTGGGTCACCTGACCGGGAAGAGAGGTGGGAGCCATCTGACCGCCGGTCATGCCGTAAATTGCGTTGTTTATGAAAATTACCGTTATATTTTCGTTTCGGGCGGCGGCGTGAACCGTCTCGGCCATACCGATGGAGGCGAGGTCGCCGTCTCCCTGATATGTAAAGACGATGTGGTTTTCGGGGTCGGCGCGCTTGACGCCCGTTGCGACGGCGGGGGCGCGGCCGTGAGCCGCCTCGATAACGTCGCAGTTAAAGTAATTATAAGCCATAACCGAACATCCCACCGGAGCGATACCGATGGTTTTTCCCTCGATACCGAGCTCATCGATTACCTCGGCCACAAGACGGTGAACAATGCCGTGGGTACAGCCGGGGCAGTAGTGCATGGGAACGTCGATTAAAGCATGAGGTCTGTCAAATACCACCATTATTCCGCACCTCCGTTTTTGATTGCTTCAAGCACCTGCTCGGGGGAGGGAATCATACCGCCCACCCTGTTGCAGAGTGTAACTTCTTTTTGACACCTGACGGCAAGTCTGATGTCCTCGATCATCTGACCCATGGAAAGCTCCACCGAAATAAATCTGTTTACATGTGAAAGAGCCTTCTCAAAGGGGGCGACGGGGAAGGGCCAAAGGGTTATGGGTCTTATCATACCGACCTTGAGGCCCTGTTTTCTCGCCTCGTTAACGGCGTTTTTGGAAACTCGGGCGGCAATGCCGAAGGCAACAACGCATATCTCGGCGTCGTCCATGAGATATTCCTCAAACATGGGAACCTCTTTTTCCACCGTTTTATAACGCTCATAGCGGGCGAAATTGAGCTGCTCAAGCTCCTCGGGAACGAGGGAAAGCGAGTTCACTATGTTGTGGGGACGGCTCATTTTCGTGCCGGTGGTGGCCCAAGGCTTTTCGGGGGCGGGCTTTATGTCGAAATCAAGCTGAACCGGCTCCATCATCTGTCCCATGGTGCCGTCGGCCATTATCATGGAGGTCATGCGGTATTTGTCGGCAAGCTCAAAGCCCTTGACGGTCAGCTCGGCCATTTCCTGAACCGAGGCGGGAGCGAGAACTATCATGTGAAAATCGCCGTGGGCGCCGCCCTTGGTGGCCTGGAAATAGTCCGACTGGCTGGGCTGAATTCCGCCGAGTCCGGGGCCGCCGCGCTGAACGTTTACCACGAGAGCCGGAAGGTCGCATCCGGCAAGATAGGAAAGTCCTTCGCCCTTAAGGGAAATTCCGGGGCTTGAGGAGGAGGTCATGACTCTTTTTCCCGCCGAGGAAACGCCGTATACCATGTTGATTGCGGCAATTTCGCTTTCGGCCTGAAGAAAAACACCGCCGATTTTGGGCATTTTTTTGGCCATATAAGCGGCGATTTCGGTCTGAGGAGTTATTGGATAACCGAAATAGTGGCGGCAGCCCGCAAGAATGGCCGCCTCGGCAATGGCTTCATTGCCCTTCATAAGTACCTTTTCAGACATTTCCTTCACCTCTCAACCTTTATGATACAGTCGGGACACATTATCGCGCAGGACGCACATCCGACGCAGGCACCCTCGTCGGTCAGCTCGGCGGGATGATGCCCCTTCTTGTTGATTTTTTCCTCCGACAGGGCCAAAAGGCCCTTGGGACATGCGTCAACGCACAGCCCGCAGCCCTTGCAGTTGTCGGTATTAAAGGTAAGCTTTGCCATATTATCGCTCCTTATTTTATACGGGTCTTTTTTGAAGTTTAAGGGGAAAGGGATTCGAAAGCCTCCCCGAAAGCTCGTTTTCAAGAGCTTTGTCAAAGGAGGTGAGCCTAATCGGCAGCCCGCAAAGGCGGGACACCTCGTTTGCATAGCTTTCCGACGACAGCACGTCCTCCGCCGTCGTTTCGGCACCGAGATTCGAGTTGTTCACAAGCCCGGTGAAGGGAATTTTTCCCGCCGCCTCTATTTCTCTCATAACCTCGACGGTGGATTTTGCGTCGGGAGTCAGGGGACGGAAACGGTTTATGACCATGAGACAGTCGAAATTTCCTTCGCTCACGAGAGCCGGGGCGATACGGCCGAGGGCATAGGCACCGCGGTCGTCCCCGCCGACATCGACGATGACATTTAAACTTTTATCGTCGGTGACGGCATATATATCCTGGGGAAGGGCGGGAATGTCGAGGTTCGTGTTGGCATATTCCGAACAGATAAGCCGCACTCCCGCCGCCTCAAAGTCCTCTTTGCTGTCCTTGGTGCGAAAGTAGGGATTTACAATGTCAAGGTCGGCAACCGCCGTGTTTTTTCCGAGAGCCGCAAGCTCGAGAGCCATGTTGACGGCGACGTTTGTCTTGCCGCTGCCGTAATGGCCGCAAAGCAGGGTTACTCGCTTATAATTGTACATCTTTCGCCTCCGTTAAACTTCCAAAAGAGAAAAATTATTAAATATTAAAGCTTGTTGCGCTGGATCTTGCCGCTGATGGTCTTGGGCAGCTCGTCCTTGAATTCCACTATACGGGGATATTTGTAGGGAGCGGTGTTCTTTTTAACGTAGGTCTGGATTTCCTTTTTAAGCTCGTCGGAAGGCTCGGTGCCCTTGGTGAGCACAACGTTGGCCTTGACGACCTGTCCTCTGACCTCGTCGGGAGCGGCGGTAACGGCGCACTCAAGAACATAGGGCAGCTCCATGATGACGCTTTCGATTTCGAAGGGTCCGATGCGGTAGCCCGAGGACTTGATGACGTCGTCCACGCGGCTCACATACCAGTAGAAGCCGTCCTCGTCGCGCCATGCAACGTCGCCGGTGTGATAATAACCGTCGTGCCAGACCTCTTTGGTCTTTTCTTCGTTTTTGTAGTAGCCCTTGAACAGTCCGCAGGGAACCTTGTCGGAGGTCTTGATGACGATCTCTCCGGATTCGCCGTCGGGAACGGGATTTCCGTCGCTGTCGAGAAGGGTGATGTCGAATTGGGGAGAGGGCTTGCCCATGGAGCCGATTTTGTGGGGCTGACCCATGAGGTTTGCGATGGCGAGGGTGGTTTCGGTCTGGCCGAAGCCCTCCATGATCTTAAGGCCGGTGGCCTTTTCGAATTGTTTATATACCTCGGGGTTGAGCGCCTCGCCGGCGGTGGTCATGTGGCGGATGGAGGAAAGGTCGTATTTCGAGATGTCCTCCTTGACCATCATGCGGAGCATTGTGGGAGGAGCACAGAAGGTGGTGATTTGATATTTTGCGAACATGGGGAGAATGTCGGCGGCCGAGAAACGGTCAAAGTCATAGGTAAAGACCGCTCCCTCGCACAGCCACTGTCCGAACATTTTGCCCCACAGCGCCTTGCCCCAGCCGGTGTCGGAGATGGTGAAGTGGAGACCGTCGTCGCTGACTCCGTGCCAGTATTTAGCGGTGATATAGTGACCGAGGGCATATTTGCAGGAATGGGTTGCGATTTTGGGATAGCCGGTGGTGCCGGAGGTGAAGAACATGAGCATGTTGTCGTCACCGCAGGCGCTGTCGGCGGTGCGGTAATAATGGGCGCTGAAGAGGGGATACTCGGCGTCAAAGTTGTGCCAACCCTCTCTGTCCTTTCCGACCACTACCTTGACCTTGAGGGTGGGGCAGTTGTCGGCAACCTCGTCCACGCAATTCGGAACTCCGTCGTCGTCGGTGCACACGATGGCCGAAACATCGGCGGCCTTAAAGCGGTATTCAAAGTCGTGAGCCTTGAGCTGATGGGTGGCGGGGATGGCCACGGCGCCGATCTTGTTGAGGGCGAGGAAGGAGAACCAGAACTGATAATGGCGCTTGAGCACCAGCATGACGCGGTCGCCCTTTTTGATGCCGAGAGAGGTGAAGTAGTTTGCCACCTGAGCCGAATAGCGTTTCATATTATTAAATGTAAAGCGGCGCTCCACCTTGTCTCTCGAGATGTGAAGCATGGCAAGCTTTTCGGGGTCCTTTTTGGCGATGGCGTCGACGGTGTCGAAGGCGAAATTGTAGCTGTCCTCGTTGACAAAGTCGATTTTCTTGAGCACGCCGTTTTCGTCCTCGAGGGTCTTTATAAACTTCTCGCTGACAAAGGTCTTGCCGGGGGTGCGGCCGGGGATGAGGGTGTCGCGGACGACGGTTTCGGTGTGAGCCTCTCCCGGGAGAACCACCGCAAGGAAGAGCACCTCGCTGCCGTCGACGGCGATCATTCCGTGGGGAGTGGAGCTGTTGTAATAGATGCTGTCGCCTTCCTCGAGAACCTCGGTGTTGTCGCCGACCTGAACCTTCATTTTACCCTTGATAACAAGGTCGAACTCCTGTCCCGAGTGTTTGGTGAGGTGGATGGGCTTGTTTTGAAGCTCCTCGCGGTAGTCGTAACGAACCCAATAGGGCTCGGCGATTTTTTTGCGGAAAAGAGGGGCAAGGTTTTGGATGTTGATGCCGTCCTCCTTGGCGGTTTCCTGACCCTTGCCCTTGCGGGTAACGGTGTAGGAAGAAAGGTGGGCGCTCTGTCCTTCGAGAAGGTCGGTGATGCCGATTCCGAAGGCAAGTGAACATTTGTGAATAAAGGTGAAGGGGAAGTCAAGCTGTCCGGCCTCATATTTAAGGTAATCGTCCACGGTTACCTCGGTTTTTTCGGCCATTTCCTCCACGGTCAGACCCACGATCTCACGCATTTCGCGAATTCTGCGGGCGACCTCGAGCAGTTTTTCGGTGTCTACGTTTGTCATTTTCTGTTCCTCCTGATCGTTTTTTATCGGGGCAATAAAAAAACCGCCCCAAAGAAAAGTTTCTTTGAGACGGGTGAATATCTTACACTCGCGGTACCACTCAAATTGCAGTTAAACTGCCACTCAGGATCAATCAATCCTTATGCCTTTACGCGGCAAGACGGGAAGCGTCTACTCGGAAAAATTCCTTTCGGACCTCCGGCTCGGAAGGGATGGGCTATGAAGAACACCGCTGACGACTCACACCAACCGCCGTCTCTCTGAAAAGCCGTATGTTCTAAACCGTCTTCGTCACAGCCTTTGAACGCTTTCGACTATATCACACTTTTTTCGCCATGTCAAGGGGGTTTTGAAATTTTTTTCGGATTATTTCTTTGAATTCCTGCCGAAGAAAAAGGCCGAAAAGCTTTTGCCGCGGACGGGCGGGCAAACCGGGCGCAATTTCGAAAAAGGACAATGAGTATAAAAAACGCGCGCAAAGGGCATAAAACCTAAGGCTCTACCCTCGGTAGAGAAGGGAAAAACAGCGGTGGAATGAATTTTTTCGGGATAGATTGATTTTAAAGAGGGTTTGATATATACTTGACAAAGATTTTGGCAAAAGTTTTTTGACGAGGAGAATTTTAAATGGAAAACAAATTTATTTTATCCTGCGAATCGACGGTTGACCTGCCGTATCAATATGTCTGCGACCGTAAAATTCCCGTTCTGTTTTATACCTACACGGTGAACGGAGTCGAATATGAGGACGATATGGGAAAAAATCCCGATTCGCTGAAAATTTTTTACGAGCTGCTTGATCAGGGCTATCTTCCTTCCACCTCGCAAATAAATGTTTTTAAATACGAGCGCTTTTTTGAAGAGCTTGTGGAGGAATATGAGGGCGAAATACTTCACATCGCCTTCGGTTCGGGCATGACCCCGTCGGTCAACAACGCATATGAGGCGGCCGAAAAGGTAATGAAAAATCATCCGGGCAGAAAAATACGGGTGGTTGACTCTCTCGGCAGCTGCACCGGCTACGGCCTGCTTGTGGACGACGCGGCAGATCTTCGCGACGGGGGCAAAACCGCCGAAGAGGTGGAAAAATGGGCCCTTTCGGTGAGAAACACAATTCACCATCAGTTCTTTGCCACCGACCTTAAGCTGTTCAGAAGGGGCGGACGCGTGTCGGGTCCCGCGGCGGCGGTGGCCACCGTGCTCAACATTTGCCCCATAATGCACCTTAACAGCGAGGGAAGAATTATCGCCTACGGCAAGGTGAGAGGAAAGAAAAATTCCATAATCAAAACAGTCGACGAGGTGGAGAAAAACATCAGAAACGGCAGAGATTATGACGGCAAGATGTTTGTGTCCCATTCAAACTGTATTGAGCTTGCAAACGCCACCATAGAGGAGCTTGAAAAGCGTTTTCCGAAACTTAAGGGTAAAATCGTGCTGGGTAACATCGGCACGACAATCGCCTCCCACACGGGAGTGGGCACCGTGGCGGTATTTTTCTACGGCTGCGAGCGTCAGAAATAAGCAAATTCCACAAATTTAAAACAGAGCGGTCGAAAGCCTTTTTTGCGGGCGGTCGGCCGCTTTTTGTTACAAATTATTCTTGCTTATTTAATATGTGTGTAGTATAATTAAACGATAATAACGGGCGGAGAGCTTTTTGCAAAAAGGCCTTTGCTCCGCCGAGGAGAAATTGCTTTTAATGACTGTGAATTATCTTGACAACAGCGCCACCACAAGGGTGAGCGAAAAAGCGGCGCAAAAGGCGCTCTTAATGATGACCGAAAAATTCGGAAATCCCTCGTCGGTTTATTCCCTCGGTCTTGACGCCGAACGGGAGCTTAATTCGGCGAGAGAAACGATAGCAAAAAGGCTCGGAGCCGACAAAACGGAAATATTCTTCACCTCCTGCGGGACCGAGGCCAACAATCTCGCGATTTTCGGCGCGGCCGACGCAAGAAAGCGGCTGGGAAACAAGATAATAACCTCCGCCGTCGAGCACCCGTCGGTTTTAAACGCCGTAAAGGAGCTTGAAAGGCGCGGATTTAAAGCGGTTTATCTTCCGGTGGGGAATGACGGAAAAATAAGGCTTTCCGACCTTGAAAGAGAGCTTGACGATTCGGTCATACTTGTTTCGGTCATGGCCGTCAACAACGAGACCGGAGCGATACAGCCGATAAAGGAGGCCTGCGCCCTGACGAAAAGAGCGGCGAAAAACGCCCTTTTCCATTGCGACATGGTTCAGGGCTTCGGAAAGCTTTGCGAAAGGGCAAAAAACCTCGGAGCCGACCTTGTCTCGATAAGCGGACACAAGGTTCACGCCCCAAAAGGAATCGGGGCCCTTTATGTCAAAAAGGGCGTCCGTATAAACAGCGTTCTTTTCGGCGGAGGACAGGAAAAAAATCTACGCTCGGGAACCGAAAATCTTCCCGCCGCCGCCGCATTCGGAGTTGCCGTTTCGGAAATCCCCGATGAGGCACAGGCTCTTGAAAAAACCGCCGCCCTTCGTGACAGGCTCAAAAGCGGTCTTGAAAAAATCGACGGCATTGTTTTCAATTCGCCGAACGACGCGCTGCCTTACATTCTGAATTTTTCCCTCTGCGGCGTTCCGTCGGAGGTTATGATACATTATCTCGAGGGGATGAACATTTTTGTTTCGGGAGGCAGCGCCTGTTCAAAGGGAGGGCGCAGCCATGTTCTCGAGGCGCAGGGACTGCCTGTCGAAATCATCGACAGCGCCGTGAGGGTCAGCTTTTCGACCGACACAACAACCGAGCAGGTCGACGAGCTTTGTCTTGCGGTGACGTCGGCTTCAAAAATTTTAAGAAGGAAAAAAAGATGAAAGAAATCATACTTATAAAAAACGGCGAACTTGCCCTTAAGGGTCAGAACCGCCGCGGTTTTGAAGAAACCCTTATGAAAAACATACGCCGCCGCATAAAGCCTCTCGGAGAGGCCGATGTGCACGCCGCCCAGTCGACCGTTTATATCGAGCCGAAGGACGAAAGTTTCGATACGGCCGAGGCGGCAAGGAGGGTTTCGAAAATTTTCGGCATTGCGGCATACACCCCCTCCGCCGTCACCGAAAAGGACATGGACAGCATAAAAAAGACGGCGGCGGAATATCTTGAAAAGCAGCTGTCGGCGGCTAAAACCTTTAAGGTGGAGGCCAAACGCGCCGACAAGACCTTTCCCCTTAAAAGCCCCGAAATCGCAAGGGAGCTGGGCGGATTTTTGCTGTCGAGGTTTCATCATCTCAAGGTGGATGTCCATAATCCCGACATAACCGTCACGGCCGAAATAAGGGAAAAGGCCGCCTATGTTCACGGAAATCAGATTAAGGGAGCGGGCGGAATGCCGGTGGGAACGGGCGGAAAGGCCGCCGTGCTCATTTCCGGCGGAATAGATTCTCCCGTTGCGGCCTACACCATGGCAAAGAGAGGTATCGAGCTTGTGGGAGTTCATTTCGCAAGCCCGCCCTACACCGGCCCCCGAGCCGAGCAAAAGGTCAGGGATCTTTTGACCGTCGTTGCGCAGTACAGCGGAAGAATTCCTCTTTTTATCGTGCCCTTTACCGAAATTCAGCTTGAAATCGGGGAAAAATGCCCCGAGGAGCTGTTCACGATAATCATGCGGCGTTTTATGATGAAAATCGCTCAGAAAATCGCCGCTCGTGAGGAATGCAAGGCGCTCATAACCGGCGAAAGCGTGGGGCAGGTGGCAAGCCAGACCATGGACGCCATTTTCTGCACCGATAAGGTTTGCGAAATTCCCGTTTTCCGCCCTCTTATAGGCAGCGACAAGGACGAGATAGTCACCGTTTCGAGAAAAATCGGCGCCTTTGAAACCTCCATTCTGCCCTATGAGGATTGCTGTACCGTCTTTACACCCAAGCACCCGAGAACCAAGCCCCGCCTTGAATATGTCGAAAAGGCCGAGGCCGCTCTCGACGCCGAGGGACTTATAGAACGCGCCGTTGAGGGAGCGCGTCTTGAAATCATAAGATAAAGGTGATTTTATGAATTGTGAAATTATCGCGGTCGGTTCGGAAATCACGACCGGCGACGTTACAAATACAAATGCCGCCTTTCTTTCGGGAGAGCTGACCTCTCTCGGGGTGGAGGTGACTTGCCAGACGGCGGTGGACGATAACCCCGCTCACATTGTGGAGGCGCTGCGCGCCGCCGTTTCGAGAAGCCACATCATTATTTTTACGGGCGGTCTCGGTCCGACGCAGGACGATTTGACCAAGGAGACTGTTTTCAGAGCCGTGGGACTTCCTCTCGAAATAAACGCCGACTCTAAGCGGCGCATTGAAAACTATTTTGCCGCAAAGGGCGTGCCATGCCCGCAAAGCAACATGAAACAGGCCATGTTCCCGAAATCGGCCGTTATTTTCGAAAACAAAAGCGGAACCGCCGACGGCTGCGCCGTCAAATCGGGAAGTCAATGCCTTATTCTGCTTCCCGGCCCGCCCGGAGAGCTTGTTCCCATGTTTGACGAAGTCAAAAGCTTTCTCGCCGAGGACTTTCTCGGCATAAAGACCTATGTCAAGAACATAAAGGCCTTCGGCATGGGCGAATCGGAAATTGCCGAAAAAATCGCCGGCATAATCGACCGCAAAACCCCGACCGTTGCGACATATATCGAGGACGGCGGCGACGTGAGAATCAAGGTTTCGGCCTTGGGAACCGATTATGACGAGATAAAGTCGCTGTGCGACAAAACCGCGGGGGAGGTCATGGACCTGCTCGGCAGCGCCGTTTATAACGACCGCGGACTTCATCTTCAGGACGTGGTGGTGGAAAGTCTCCGTGCGAGACACCTTAAAATCTCCACGGCCGAGAGCTGCACCGCAGGGCTGCTTTCCAAAATGCTGACCGACGTTTCGGGTTCTTCAAGCGTTTTCGAATACGGGATTTCGGCATATGCCAACCGCATAAAGAACGAAAAACTGGGCGTCAGCGAGCAGCTGCTCGAGCGGGTGGGAGCCGTCAGCGCCGAGGTGGCCGAAGCAATGGCCAAGGGCGCCAAAAAAGAGGGCGAGGCCGATTTGGGTCTCGGCATAACCGGACTTGCGGGTCCCGAAGGGGGAACCGAGCAAAAGCCGGTGGGTCTTGTGTTTATCTGCCTTTACGACGGCGAAAAGTTCTTCACCAAAAGGCTTAATCTTCCCGAAAACAAGGGCAGGGACGAGATAAGGCTGCGCAGCGCCATGGAGGCTTTGAACATGGTCAGGCTTTATCTTGAAAGAAACGGAGATTTTCTGCTGACCGGCAAAAAGGACAACGACGTATTTTCGGTCAGGGAGAATTTCAGTAAGGCTCCCGACCCCTTTGCGGTTCAAAAGCCCGAGCAGAAATTTGTCAAAAAGGAGCCTGTCCCCGTGAGCAAAGCGAACACCGCTCCCGCAAAAAAGAAGAAAAAAAAGAAGGGCGGCGCAAAGGAGATTTTCCGCCGTATTGTCATGTTCATTTCGGCGACCGTTTTCCTTTGCTCGGCGCTTTATATCGGAGACTATGTCTATCAGGGCATTAAAAACAAGCAGGAGATCGACCGCCTTAACGGTCTTTATTCGGGCAACGGTATGCTGGACGAAAACGGCGTAAACACAAGCTTTTATCAGCTCCTCGAGCAAAACCCCGACACGGTGGGGTGGATAAACGTGCCCAATACCCAGGTTCACAATCCCGTCGTCAAAACAAGCGACAACGACAAATACCTCACCACCAATTTCGAGGGAGAAAAGAGCAAATACGGAACGGTTTTCGCCGACATGAACAATGTTTTCGAAAAGGGCCCCGTCACGAGCACCAACACCATTCTTTATGCCCACCACATGAAGGACGGTCAGATGTTCGGCGAGCTTAAAAAATACCGTGACCTTGATTTTTACAAGGAAAATCCCGTTATAAGCTTTACCACTATTTATTCTCCGACCACCACCCGCTGGAAGGTTTTTTCGGTGTTTATCATCAATACCCACAGGGACGACGACAACGGAAATCTCTTCAACTATATGCGGACGGAATTTTCGGGAGAAAGCGATTTTGAGGAGTTTATTCAAAACTGCTATCAGCGCTCCATAATCACCACGCCGGTTCAGGACGTTACCATGAGCGACAAGCTGCTCACCCTTTCCACCTGCGTATACGATTTTGACGACGCCCGCCTTGTTGTTGTGGCGCGGCAGGTGAGAGACGGGGAAAGCGAGTCGGTGGACACCTCCTCGGCAATAATCAATCCCGACCCGGTCTATCCTCAGGTATACCGAAAAAGATACGGCGCCGGCCGAACCACGATGGAATATTCGGTTTCCCCCGCAGGTTATGAGGCTTATAAAAAAATTGCGGCCGCGGCGGATACCGACCGCCTTACCGCTTATATAAAGAAAAGCCTTGTTTTTTAGGAAGTGTTCTTAATGTCAATTGAAAATGTAAGAAAACAGCTTGAAAAATTCGGACTTGACGACCGCATAAGGGAGTTTGACGTGTCCAGCGCAACGGTGGCTCTGGCGGCCGAGGCGCTCGGTACGGCTCCCGAATTCATAGCAAAGACCATTGCCGTTTCGGACAAGGACGGGGAAGGTGCCATGCTCATTGTCGCGGCGGGGGACAACCGCCTGTGCAGCAGGAAATTCAAACAGCACTTCGGCTTTAAGCCCAAAATGCTTAAATTCGACGAGGTGGAGCAAAAAACCGGCCACCCCGTGGGAGGGGTCTGCCCCTTCGGAGCAAAGGAGGGGGTAAAGGTCTTTCTCGACGCCTCTCTCGAGCGGTTCGAAAAGGTATATCCCGCCGCGGGAACGGCAAATACGGCGGTGGAAATCACCCTTTGCGAGCTTAAAAGGGTGACCGGCTGCGAGGAATTTATCGACGTTTGCAAAGGAGCGGAGCAGCAATGAAAATCGGAGTTATAACAGGGGCGTCATCGGGTATGGGACGGTGCTTTGCCAAGGAGCTCGACAAAAAGGGGCTCGACTGCCTTTGGCTTATTGCGAGAAGGGAAGGCCGTCTTGCCGAGCTTTCGGAGGAGCTTAAAACCCCGGTCAAAATCATGCCTCTCGACCTGCTTAAAAAGGAAAGCTTTGAGCGCTATGCGGACGAGCTTTCCCGCCATAAGCCGACGGTGAGCTATCTTGTCAACTGCGCCGGCTTCGGAAAAATGGGAAGTGTGGAGGAGGTTGGGATAAAATCCACCTGCGACATGATCGACCTTAACGTCAAGGCGCTTGCCGTCATGACTCAGGCCACCGTTCCCTTTATGGAAAAGGGCGGGCACATTATCGAGCTTTGCTCCTCCTCGGCCTTTTATCCGCTTCCCTTTTTCGATTGCTATGCCTCAACAAAGGCCTTTGTTCAACATTACAGCTATGCCCTCGCCCTCGAGCTTAAGCCGAAGAAAATTTCGGTGACTCAGGTCAGCCCCGGGTGGGTGGCCACCGAGTTTTTCGACCACACCGACGAGCAAAACACCGAGCACGCCCCCAAAAGATACAAGCCCCTTTACCTTCCGAAGGACGTGGTAAAAAGGGCGGTGGAGGACGCCGACATAGGCAAAAAATTCTCGGTTTACGGCGGTTTTGTCAAGCTTCATAAATTCGGCGGAAGATTTTTCCCGAGATGGTTTATGAACGCTCAGTGGAAAAGCCGTTTGAAATAAAGCCGGGCATCTGTTGCTTAACCATAACGCACATATCCGAACACGCCTGAAATAGCCTATTAACGGTGCTTTTCGGCTTGTCGTCGCATATAGGCTGTCGGATTAACGAGCATTTTAACATAGGATGTGGGGATTTTTCTCCGCCAAAATCGTGTTCGTATGTGTGTGTTATGGTTAAACTTTCGGTTTTGCTCTTGACCTTGAGGGCAAACTGCTATATAATTACTGGGATATAACTTCAAATCTTGGGAGGAATAATCAAATGAAAAAAGTTTTATGTATCGGTTCGGTCACAACCGACGTCATTATCAAGCCGGTGGATGCGCTCCCCACTCCCGGCGAGCTTCAGTTTATCGACAGCTCGTCCATGTTCGTGGGCGGCTGCGCTTCCAACGCCTCCATCGACCTTGCAAAGCTCGGTGTGCCGGTTTCCCTTTGCGTTAAGCTGGGTAAGGATCTTTTCGGCCACTTTGTTTACGACACCTGCAAGGACGCGGGCGTCGATGTGAGAGGCTGCGTTATGGACGAAAACGTTCAGACCACCACCTCTATCGTCTGTGTGAATTCCGAGGGCGAGAGAAGCTTCCTTTATAACGGCGGCTCCACCTCCGCCATGACCGATAAGGACATTCCCGACGAGCTCATTGCCGACGCCGACATTGTTTTCCTCGCCGGCGCTCTGCTGACCCACGGTCTTGACGGCGAGCCTGCCGCAAAGATGTTTGCAAAGGCTCAGAGCATGGGCAAATTCACCGTCATGGACACCGCTTGGGATCCCACCGGCCGTTGGATGAAGGGCGTTGAGGCCGCTCTGCCTCACCTCGATCTCTTTATGCCCAGCATCGAAGAGGCTCAGAAAATCGCCGGAAAAGAAGATTTCGACGACATCGCCGACGTTTTCTTTGAAAAGGGCGTCAAGAACGTCATCATCAAGGCCGGCAAAAAGGGTGCATACATCCGCGAGGGCGGCAAAAAGGGCTATTTCGCCCCCACCTATCTCTCCATAAAGCCCACCGACACCACCGGTGCGGGAGATTCCTTCTGCGCAGGCTTCCTTGCGGGACTTGCTCAGGATTTCGACTTTGAAAAATCGGCAAAGCTGGGCAACGCCGTGGGAACCCATTGTGTTATGGAGCTTGGCGCCTCCACAGGTATTAAGCCCCTTGCCGAAATTTATAAATTCATGGAGGAGCACACCGACGAGGTTGCCCTTTAATCAAAGGAGATTTTAAAATGAAACGTTCGGAAATCAACAAAATCATAAAAGATGCCATCGCCTTCCTCGACGAGCACAAGTTCCTGCTTCCTCCCTTCGCATATTTCACCCCCGAGGAGTGGAAGGAAAAAAATCACGAGTATGACGAAATTCGCAGAAATGTTCTCGGTTGGGACATCACCGATTTCGGTTCGGGCGATTTCCGCAGCTGCGGTCTTTTCCTCTTTACCCTTCGCAACGGCAACGCTTTCAATCCCGACGACAAAAAGGTATATGCCGAAAAAATCATGATCGTCGAGGAAAATCAGGTCACTCCCTACCACTATCACTGGTATAAGCAGGAGGACATCATCAACCGCGGCGGCGGAAACCTTATGATCAAGGTTTACGGAGCCGACGAAAACGACAATCTTTCGGACGAGGATGTCGAAATTCAGGTGGACGGCAGACATTACACCGTTCCCGCAGGTACCGTTGTCCGTCTCACCCCCGGCATGAGCATGACCAACACCAAAAAGCTTTATCACTCCTTCTGGGGCGAGGAAGGCCACGGAAAGGTGCTTGTCGGCGAGGTCAGCCAGTGCAACGACGACTCCAAGGACAACCGTTTCTTCGAGCCTGTCGACACCGAGCCTTACAAGGGCGCAATTAAGGACGCGGACACCTCCTCCGCCCGCTTCTTTGCCAAGGTCGGCCGTTTCCCCGAGGTGGAAGAGGACGAGGCTCCTCTCTATCTGCTCGGAAACGAATATCCCGAGGCAAAATAAGCTTTGTAAAAACAAAATCCCATTGCCGAGGCAATGGGATTTTTTAGTATGTATATTTCGTCAGACCGTTGCTGCAGCGGCGGGTTTGCCGTCCTTTGCGGTCTTTGCCGTGCTGACCGAATATTCCAGCACTCCGGGGATCGTTTCGCCGTCGATTTGAAGGGCGGTGGGACGGTCGAATTTCACCGTGATTTCGCGGCCGAAAAATTCCTTGACAATGTCGGCGTGCTTTGTAATGTGCTCACCCTTGAAAATGGAAGGGAAGGCGCAAAGGGCGTTAAGCCTTGTTTTGCCGTTCATGACCATGAGGGCAACCGTATGCTCGGGATTGAGCCTGTTCTGATTGGGAGCGGCCATCATGCCGCCGCCGAAATATCTGCCGTTCATGGTGGGGGCAAGCCACACCTTTTCAAAGGTCATTTCCTTACCGTCAAGGGTAATGACGGCGTTAGCGGGGGTGTATCCTCCGAAAAGACCTTTGACGGCAATGGGAGTGTAATTTATGCTTTTGCCGTTGAGCGTCCGCTTTTTGTCCCCCTCCTCACAGCAATATCCGTCGATACCGTAGCCGATGGCGTTTAAAAACAGCGACGACTTTCCGTTTACCGTGACGGTGGGGAGATTTTTGAGATATTTATTTATTTTAAAGGGAGGCTCTCCCTTTTTCTTTTCAAGATCGTTTAAAAAATCGTTGCCGCTTCCGGTGGCATAATAGAAAATGTCGTTTTCGGCATTTATGCCCGCCGTGTCGTTTACAAAGCGGTTGAGTGTTCCGTCGCCGCCGCATATTATGACGGGACAGCCCTTCGCCGAATCAAAAAAATCGCCGTAGCTTTTTATTTTTGTCATGTCGCAGAAGTCGAGACTGTCGCCCTTCATAAGGGAGATGAGCTCCTCGGTGGCCATGACGCCCCTGCCGTTTCCCGCAAGGGGATTGAAAAGAACGTAATATTTCATGAAAAAACCTTCGTTTCGGACTTTTTTAAAAAGAACCGGCGGCATAATCACAAGGAAAATGCCGCCGTGAGGTGGACTTTAAAAGCCTTTAGTCGAGTATTTCGCCGGTGAAATTGGGAGAGATACCTGCCGCGTTGCACTCGTCGGTGTCGATGTGCATGGCAAGAGCGAATTTTTCGCTGACTCTGACGACGACGTCGCCGAAGATGGTCTCTCTGCCGGTGCCGGAGGCCTTGACCGAAACGATCTGCTTGTTTTCAAGACCGTATTTCTCGGCGTCGGCGGGGGTCATGTGGATGTGGCGCTTGGCGCAGATTACGCCGTGGTCAAGCTCGACCTCGCCTGCGGGGCCGACAAGCTTACATCCGTTGGTGCCTTCGGTGTCGCCCGACTCGCGAATGAGGGCGTTAACCCCGATGGAACGGGCGTCGGTGAGGGAAATCTCAACCTGGGTCTCGGGACGAACGGGTCCGAGAATGGAAACGCCTTTAAGTTCTCTCTTGGGGCCGACGACGGTTACTCTCTCTTCGCAGGCAAACTGGCCGGGCTGGGAAAGGTCCTTTTTGGGGGTCAGCTCATAGCCCTTTCCGAAAAGGGTCTCGAGGTCTTCTTGGGAGACGTGGACGTGACGGGCAGAGGTCTCAATAAGAACGGGTTTTGACATAAAAATCAACTCCAATTTAATATCTGACAATAATTTTAACAGAAAATTCGACTTTTTTCAAGTCATAACCGTTGAGTATTTGAAAAAAGTGTGATAAAATAGTGAAAATAACAAAAAAGGCGGTGGAAAAATGACCCTTGAAGAGCTTCGGCAAAAATGTCTTTGCTGTGAAAAATGCGAGCTTGCAAAAACGCGCAACAACGTGGTTTTCGGCGTGGGAAGCGACAGCGCGAGAGTCATGTTTATCGGCGAGGGCCCGGGAGAAAACGAGGATCTGCAGGGCGAACCATTTGTTGGCAGAGCGGGAAAGCTGCTCGACAAATTTCTTGCCGCAATCGACCTCGACCGAAGTAAAATATACATTGCCAACATGGTCAAGTGCCGCCCGCCCAAAAACAGAGACCCGAAGCCCGAGGAGCAGGAGGCCTGTATCGGTTATTTGCGGGAGCAGGTGAGAATAATCCGCCCGAAGATAATCGTGTGCCTCGGCCGCATTTCGGCTCAGCGACTCATCGATCCGAATTTCAAGGTGACGGTCGAGCACGGAAAAATCGTTGAAAAAAACGGCGTCCTGATGATGGGAACCTTTCATCCCGCAGCACTTCTGCGAAATCCCAACAACAAGCCCGCCGCTTTTGAGGACTTTATTAAAATCAGAGAAGTTATTTCCGAGCAGACCGAGTCTTAAAAGATTTGAGAGGCCAGCGCCGGGAAGGCATAGCATATGACGGTGACGATGGCGGCGGCTATAAGTACGCCGACGGTCACGGCAAACATGCTTTTCTTAAAGTCGATGCGGAAAAGGTCGGCCGCAAGTGAGCCGGTCCAGGCGCCGGTGCCGGGGAGGGGAATTCCCACAAAAACGATAAGCCCCGCAAGCCAGCCATTTTCGATGTTTTTGCCCTTGTTTTTGGTGCGTTCCTCAAACCACTCGATGATTTTTTTAAGGTGCTTGGATTTTTTGAGAAAATCAAGTATTCTTCTGACGAATTTAAGCACGAGGGGAATGGGAAGAAGATTTCCCACGATACAAATGGGGACGGCCACATACCACTTCATTCCGAGCAGCGCCGCCATGATTATGCCGCCGCGAAGCTCGACCACCGGCAGCATGGAAATTATGAAAATAACGACCTCGTTGGAAAGCCCGAGCCCTTGAAAAAATTGCGTCAATGTTTCTGCCATAAAATTTGCTCCTTTACCGTTTATACTGTAAATTTTATAAAATCTTTGTCAAATCGGTTATCGCAATACGGTAAAGTTTAGGTGAAGTGATTTTTACCGCCCGACAATCATAACATATATATGCCCTTTTTGCAACAAAAGAATGGAGATGCCACATGAAAATTACCGTGCTTGACGGCTATACCTGCAACCCCGGAGACCTGTCCTGGGCTCCTTTTGAAAAATTCGGGGATTTTGAAGCCTTTGAATACACAAAGCGCGCCGACGTTTTGGAGCGCTGCAATAAAAGCGACATTATAATCAGCAACAAGACCGCCTTTCCGAGAGAGGTGCTTGAAAAGCTTGATAGGCCTAAATATATCGGACTTATTTCCACGGGGTACAATGTCGTCGACGTGAAGGCCGCAAGGGAGCTTGGCATAACGGTGACTTTTGTGCCCACCTACGGAACCGAGGCGGTGGCTCAGCACACCTTCGCCCTCATTTTGGAGCTTGCGAATCATGTCGCCCTTCATTCCGACGCCGTTAAAAACGGACAATGGAGGGATTACCGCAAATTCTGCTTTTGGAACACGCCGCTTTTCGAGCTCAAGGGCAAGACCCTCGGGATTATCGGCTACGGAAGAATAGGCAGGGAAACGGCAAAAATCGCCCGTGCCTTTAACATGAATGTCATTTTTTACTCCCACCGGGATATGGGTGAGCAGCCCGACAGGCAGGTCGACCTCGACACGCTGCTTAAGGAGAGCGACATTGTCTCGCTCCATTGCCCCTTAAACGACGAAACGAAAGGCCTTATAAACGCCGAAAATCTCGGCAAGATGAAGAACACGGCGTGGCTTATTAACACGGCGAGAGGTCCGTCGGTGGTTGACGGCGACCTTGCCGAGGCGCTTAACGGCGGAATTATCGCGGGGGCGGGGCTTGACGTCTGCACAAAGGAGCCGCCCGAGGAGGATAATCCTCTGCTGACGGCGAAAAACTGCATCATGACCCCCCACATCGCGTGGGCGGCCAAGGAAACGAGGGAACGGCTTATTTCCCTCGCGGCGCAAAATCTTGAAAGCTACCTTGCGGGAAATCCCGTGAATATAGCGAAATAATTCAGGAGGTATTTTTATGAAAGTCTTAATGTTAAACGGAAGTCCCAATAAACAGGGATGTACCTTTACGGCCCTGACCGAAGTTGCAAAGGAACTTGAAAAGCAGGGAATCGAAAGCGAAATCATGGATCTCGGAAAGGTCGCAATACGCGACTGTATCGGATGTAAGGCCTGCCGAAAGCTGGACTGCAAATGCGTCTTTGACGACGACATTGTAAATGTTATTATAGGCAAGGCAAAGGAATGCGACGGATTTATATTCGGCTCGCCCGTTTATTATTCCCATGCCTCGGGACGGCTGCTTTCGGTGCTCGACCGTGTTTTCTATGCGGGCAGCGCAGCCTTTTATCACAAGCCCGGCGCTGCCGTCGTGTCGGCCCGCCGCGCCGGAACCTCTGCCTCCCTTGACGACATAAACAAATATTTCGCCTTTGCTCAGATGCCGATGGTTCCCTCCACCTATTGGAACAATGTTCACGGTAATACCGCCGAGCAGACGGCAGCCGATCTTGAGGGTCTTCAGACCATGAGAAACCTTGCCAAAAACATGGCATGGATGCTCAAATGTTTCGAGGCGGGCAAAAAGCAGGGAATAGAAGCCCCTGCCGCCGAGCGCGGAAACCAGACCAATTTTATAAGATAATTGCCTTCCCGGGAGGCCGTTTTGAAATGACTTCCCGGGGAATTTTGTTTTTAAAGGCCGAAAGTCTGCACCCTTAAAAAGAAAGAGGAAACCCAATGAAAAAAGCCGCAGCCGTCCTGACCGCAGTGATAATTGCCGCCGCAATGTGCTTTTGCACCCTTGCCGCCGCCGAGCAGCCCCTTGTTTTTTGCAGCGACAAGACAAACGGCACAAACGACGGAACCCCCGGAACCGACGGACTCTCCGATCCCACCGCCGAAACGGGCTTTTCACAGGCCGTGGGAAAATTCGAGCAGCTGAGCGACAGCTCCGACGCAGTTCCCAATTTTCACGGATATAACTATAAAAACGTGTCGGACAGGTTTAATTTTGCCTTTGTCATATGCGCCGGCCTTCTTGCCGCCGCAGCGGCCGTCTTTCTTGTGCTGATTTTTGTGCTGAAAAAGAAGATTTTCATAATTTTGGCACCCTGCTTTTTTGCCGCAGGCCTTGCCTTTTTCGGGGTGTCGGTGCTGACCGCTCCCGCAAAAAACGCATTTGCCCGGGACGAAAAGGTAAACGCTCTTCTTATGCGTGAGGAGGTTTCGGAATATTCAAAGGCGGCCGTTTTTGAAGCCGCAAAAAACGATTATCCCAAGGATCGCTCGCCAAAGCTTGTCAACACAGAATTTGACGGGCAGGGAACCACCGTCGCCGACATGAATGTGGCCGATTTCGGCGCCGTGGGCGACGGAAAAACCGATTGCACCCTTGCCTTTGCCGACGCTGTGGATCAGCTGTCGAGAAAGGGCGGAACGGTCTTTGTGCCGGCGGGGGAATATGTCATTTCAAACGGTCTTGACCTTCCCATAGGCGTTGCTCTCGTCGGCGAGGCCGACAAAAACGGCAAGCCTCTTTCCACCCTGCTTATATACGGCGGAAAAGGCAGCGAGGAGGAAAAGCCCGCCGTCGTCATGAGCTATCAAAGCGCTCTTAAAAACCTCAATTTTTATTATCCCGAGCAGGAGTTTGTGTCGGGCGCCCCGATTCCTTATCCCTACACCGTCATGCAAAACGGCAGCGAGGGAATACTTCTTGAAAATGTCTGCTTTGTAAATTCCTATCGGGCGGTCAATCTTTCGGCGGGCAGCAACAATTCTCTCCAAACGGTGAGAAACATCTCGGGAACTCCGCTGCTCACCGGCATCACCCTCGACGGCAGCCTTGACATCGGCCGCTTTGAGGGAATAGACTTTTCCTATAAATATCTTGCCGAATACGAGGGCATGAAAAACGACGAGCAAAAACTGCTGCGAACCTGGCTTTTGCGAAACGCCGTTGGCTTTGAGGTGGGAATGGTGGACTGGACCTATTTTTCCGGCTTCAACATCGACGGCTATAACATCGGAATCAGATTTTATCCCACCGAGCGGGGCTCGGCCAACGGACATCTTTACGATTCAAACATAACAAACTGCTACTATGCCGCCTTTATAAACAACTCCAAGTGGCTGAGCTTCACCGACTGCACCTTCACCGCCTACGGAAACGACGGCGCGGCGGCGATTTATCTCGACAAGGGCGGCAGCACCACACTCACCCTTGCAAACTGCGCGGTGGAAAGCTGCGGGAAAAACGCGATTTACGACGCGGGGTATAACGCTCTCATCACCGAGGGGGGCAGGGTGTGCTCAAACGGCGGCTCTCCCTATGTTACCGACAGCGACCGCCACACCCTCATCGACACCGAGTTTTACGGCGACGGCACCGAATATAAGGTGCTTTCAAACACCGAGCATATGCCCGAAACGTCGGTTGATTATGACAAGGACATGAACAGGGCTCCGAAAAGCGACGCCTTTGTAAATCTTTTGGATACGGCGTCGGTCAGAACCGACATAAGCGAGGCTCTGCAGTCGGCAATCGACTCGCTGCGGGAAAGCGGCGGAACGGTCTACATTCCCGGCGGATATTATTTTATGTCGTCCCCGGTGACCGTTTACGAGGGAATTGAAATACGCGGCTGCGAGGACATACCGAACTATCTGCCCAAAACCATGATATACACCGATTTCGGCCGCGAAAACGGCGACGGGCAGGCTCTTTTCACCCTCAAATCCGGAGCGGGAATAAGGGGAATCGGCGTTCATTATTATAAACAGTCGTCAAATGCCGTGGTTCCCTTTTCCTTCACGATAAGGGGAGAGGGCGAAGATATTTATGTTGTCAACACCGCCCTTATAAATTCCTATAACGGTATTGATTTTGCCTCGCAAAAATGCGACAGGCACTATGTTGAATATGTGTGGGGAACACCGATATACTGCGGCATAAAGGTGGGCGCGGGAAGCAGCGGCGGCGTCATACGCGACGTTCACTATACCCCCAACGCCTGGTACACCGCAAAGGATCACCTTGAGGACAAGGCTCATTCGGATTTTAATACCCGCCTCGAATATGTCAAAAAGAACAGCCGTCCCTTTGTTATCGGGGAGTCGCAGGACGAAATTCTCTATCACAATTTCGTATACGGAGCCTATCAGGGGCTGACCCTGCTTTCAGGGGCAAAAAATGTGAAAGCCGTCAGCCACGGGGTGGATTGCGGAAATATCGCCGTCTATGCCGAGGGCGACGCGCAGGCGGTTCTCATCGACCCGCAGCTTGTTAACCTCCCGGGTGAAGAACGGAATTATGTGCTCACCTCGGGTGACTTTTCGGGAAGTCTTTCGGCCGTAAACGCGGCCTGCTGGGGCGACCCGCTCTTTTCCTTCCGAATTCTCGGAAACGGCAGCTTTAAGGTTTTCGGAGCCAATGTCAACGCCGCCGGAAACACCATGTTTGACTGCTTCGGCGGAGAGGTTTATGCCTCGGGAGTCTTTAACGAAAGCGAAAGCACTCCCTATGACTTCAACGTGGATAAAAATGCAAAAAGCGTCACCTCGCTCGGCAATATGTTTGAGGGCGGCATGAGATACCGTCTTGTGGCCGCGGGAGACGTATTCAAAATTATAAAGTAGGTAATGTTATGAGCTTGAAAAAATACGACCGAAGGGAAATCGAAAATCAGGTTTCCGACCTTTTCTTCTTCACCGAGGTTATCGACTGCGACAAATTCGAGGAGCTCAAAGGCGCCGACAAAATGGCCCGTGACGGCGACATGGAGGGTGCCCTTGAAAAATTCGGCGGGTTTATACGCTCCTTCCTCGACCCCCATATGTTCGACGACGCGGCGGTCAGCATGGGAGGAGTGGACTGTGTAAAGACCGACACCCCTATTGAGGCGGCCGACAGGGTGCTTCGCCACGACCTTGTGTCCTGCGGAGTGGAGCATCAATTCGACAAAGAGGTCGTGGATTGGCTTTTTAACCCCACTCCCGACGGCTACCGCGAATTCACATGGCAGCTCCAGCGGCACCACGAATTTTTCTATCTCATGAACGCCTATCGCGAGACCGGCGACGAAAAATATGCCGAGGGCTTTTGCGAGCTTATTATGAGCTGGATAATGCAGGCCTCTCCCGCGCCCATGGACGCCGTGGGCGGCGAAACCGATTTTTGGCGCACCATTGAGTGCGGCATAAGAATGCTCGGCAGCTGGCCGGTGGCTATCTGCACCTTTTCCCGTTCGCCCTCACTTAACGGCAGGGATTGGGTCAACATTTTCAAGTGCGTTTATGAACACGCGCTGAGAATAGAAAAGTGGTTCACCACCTCAAACTGGCTTATCATGGAAATGAACGGCATGACCCATATTGCTCTCCTTTTCCCCTTCTTCAAAAGGGCAAAGGAGTGGGAAAACTTCGCCATGTCGAAGCTGTCGGAACAGCTGACGGCCCAGCTTTTCGCCGACGGATTTCAGCAGGAGCTGACCACCAATTATCATCAGGTGGTGGTCAGCAATTTCGAGGAGGTTCTGCTTGTCTACGGCAAGGTGGGAAAACGCCCGCCCGAAAGTATGCTCTGTGCCCTCGAGAAAATGTATGACGTTTATCCCCACATCGTAAAGCCCGATCTTCAGGTGCCGAATCTCAACGACGGCGCCGATTTCGACACGGGATTTACACTTGCAAGGGCAACCGACTTTTTCCCCGAAAGAAAGGACTTCCTCTATCTCAAGACCATGAGAAAGCAAGGGGGGCAGCCGAGCGTTCTTTCAAACATTCTGCCCTATTCCGGCTATGTCACCTTCCGCAGCGACTGGAGCGAAAAGGCCTTTTGGTGCTTCTTCAACGCCGCGCGGTTCGGCTTCGGGCATCAGCACGAGGACAAGCTTGAAGTGCTTATACACGCCTACGGCGAATATCTTCTTCCCGAGGCGGGAAGAGCGGCCTATGACGGCTCAAAGCTTTTCAATTATTCTCTGCTGACAAGGGGGCATAATACCGTCATTGTCGACGGGCTTTCCCAGCGCTGCCGCGACCACAACGTGTGGGACAGCGCCGTGCTTAACACAAAGGCCGACGTGTATTTCGATTCGACCGACTATTATGACTGCGCCGCCGCCCGATATGATAAAAACTACGGCGAGCAGGATGTGGACGTTAAGCACTTCCGCAGGGTCATTTGGCTTAAAAGCCCCGAGGGGACAAATCCTCTTGTGGTCGTTATCGACCGCATGGAGGCAAAGGACGAAAGGGAACACCTCTACACCGCGATTTGGCATTTTGCCGACGGTGACTATGCATTTGATGACAAAATGTTTACCGTAAAAACGGAAAGCGGTGTCGGAATAAAAATGCTGCACACCCTCGAAAAGACGGCGGTCTATCGCGCCGACGAGGAGCATTTCCAGGGGTTCCGCTGCAACGAGGTGCCGGGAGTTTTCTCTCCGCTGCCCACCGCCGAATGCGACATAAAGGGAAAAAATGTGCGCTTTGTGACGGCTTTCGAGCCGTCGGAAAATGCCGAATACAACATAAAATCGGTGGAGGCGTCGGACGACCCCTGCGACGGGAAAATCCTCATTCACCTTGAAAGCGGCCGCACGCTCCGCATAAACGAGCAGGATTATTTTGAAAAAAAACTGAAATAAAATTCACGGAATATGCAAAAAATTTCAAAAAGACCTTGCAATTTGCCGCCGCGTATGGTATCATACCGACATATTAAATAAAAAGGGAGATTTTATAAATGAAAAAGATTATATGTCTCGTTCTTGCCCTGTGCATGACCGCCTGCCTTTTCGCCGGCTGCGGAAGCGACAGCAGCAAGGATGCCGAAAGCACCGCATCCGTTGCCGAAAGCAAAGGAACCCTCACCATGGGAACCAACGCAACCTTCCCCCCCTATGAATTCGTCGATGATAACGGCGAGGTTGCCGGTATCGACGCCGAAATCGCAAAGGCAATTGCCGACAAGCTCGGTATGACTCTCGAAATTAAGGATATGGAATTTGATTCTCTTATCCCTGCCGTTCAGGGCGGTTCCATTGACATCGTTCTTGCCGGTATGACCGTCAATGATGAGCGCAAGGAGTCGGTAAACTTCACCGATTCATATGCAACCGGAACTCAGGTCATCATCGTCAAAGAGGACAGCGCCATTGCTTCGGTCGACGACCTTGAGGGCAAGACCATCGGCGTTCAGTCGGGAACCACCGGCGACGCCTACTGCACCGACGATTACGGTCAGGATCACGTCAAACAGTTCTCCAGCGGCGCTCTTGCCGTTGCCGCTCTTGTAAACGGCCAGGTCGACTGCGTTGTTATCGACAACGAGCCTGCTAAAAACTTTGTGGCCGCAAACACCGGTCTTAAAATTCTCGGAACCGAATATGTGACCGAGAATTATGCCGCCGCCATCGCCAAGACCAACACCGACCTTCTTGACAAGGTCAACGGCGCCATTGCCGAGCTCAAGGCCGACGGAACCATCGACGGAATCATCGCAAAATACATCAAGGCCGAGTAATTAAAGGTTCAAAAAAGACACTTCTGCAAGGGGCAGTATGACTGTCCCTTGTATTCTATTTTTAAAGAACAGGAAATGAGGTTACAAAATGACCGTGCTTACCCTTGCGGGCTGGCTTGAAACCGCTCCCTCGTGGATTCAGGGACTTCCCTCGTGGCTTCAGGATTTTTTCTTTCAGCTCTATCAGACGTTTGTTTACCAAAATCGGTGGACATGGTTTGTCGACGGACTTAAAATCACCTTCATAGTTACCCTCGGAGCCCTTGCAATCGGTATTGTTCTCGGAACAATTGTGGCCGTGATAAGATCCTCTCACGACAACGCGACGGGAACAAAGCCCCACATTCTTCTGAGATTTTTGAACGGCCTTTGCAAGATATATCTGACGGTCATAAGAGGAACCCCCATGATGGTTCAGCTGCTTATTATGGGCTTTGTCATCATGATTCCGAAAACCGACACCGGAACGGTCATATGCGGCATCATCACTCTCGGTATAAATTCCGGCGCCTATGTTGCCGAAATCGCCCGCTCGGGAATTATGTCGGTAAACGCCGGTCAGGCCGAGGCGGGACGAAGCCTCGGACTCAACTATGTTCAGACCATGTGGTACATTGTCATTCCTCAGGCGCTTAAGAACATTCTGCCGGCTCTCGGCAACGAGATGATAACCCTTTTGAAGGATACGTCGCTTGTGTCGGTTATCATGCTCAGAGACGTTACAAAGCAGGCTCAGAATATTGTGGCAAAGACCTATCAGCCCTTTATTCCTTACATAAGCCTTGCCGTGATTTATCTTATTATCGTTATAATACTCACAAAGCTGCTTGGCATTTTCGAGAGGAGGCTGCGTAAGAGTGACCACTGATAAAAATCTTCTCATAAAGGTGGAGGGCCTTGAAAAATCCTTCGGAAAAATCGAGGTTTTAAAGGGAATCGACACCGAAATCAACAAGGGCGACGTGGTCGTGGTCATCGGCCCCTCGGGCTCGGGAAAATCCACCTTTCTCCGCACCCTTAATCTTCTCGAGCGCCCCACCGGCGGAAAAATTCTCTTTGAGGGAACAGACATTACCGACCCGACGGTCGACATCAACGTCCACCGTCAGAAAATGGGTATGGTTTTTCAGCAGTTCAATCTTTTCCCTCACATGACCATTCTCAAAAATATGACCCTTGCCCCCATGAAGCTGCTTAAAAAAAGCAAGGAAGAGGCCGAAACCAAGGCGCTTGAGCTTCTTCGCAGGGTCGGTCTTGAGGACAGAGCGGGAGCATATCCCTCCCAGCTTTCGGGCGGCCAAAAGCAGAGGGTGGCAATTGTACGCGCCCTTGCCATGGACCCCGACGTCATGCTTTTCGACGAGCCGACGTCCGCTCTCGACCCCGAAATGGTGGGCGAGGTGCTTGAGGTTATGAAGTCCCTTGCCGCCCAGGGTATGACCATGGTGGTCGTCACCCACGAAATGGGCTTTGCAAGAGAGGTGGCTTCCCGAGTGCTCTTTATCGACGACGGCAAAATTCAGGAGGAGGCCGAGCCGGAGGAGTTTTTCACAAATCCGAAAAACCCGAGACTCAAGGATTTTCTCTCAAAGGTTTTATAATTTTTTTGCGGCAGAGGCAATTTTTTTGCCCCGCCGCTTTTTTGATGAAAAATTAACTTGAAAAAAGCGAAAACTATGATATACTGTTAAAGGAAAAAATCCAAAGGAGATTTTAAAAATGGAACTTAAAGACATTCTTGCAAAGGTCGACCACACTCTGCTTGCCCCCGGCTGCACCTGGGAGCAGATCAAGGGCGTGCTTGACGACGGTATCAAATACGGCTGCGCTTCCTGCTGCATTCCCCCCATCTATGTAAAGCAGGCCAAGGAATATGTGGGAGACAAGCTCCCCATCTGCACCGTTATCGGTTTCCCCCACGGCTCCAACACCACCGCCACCAAGGTTTTCGAGACCGAGGACGCAGTTAAGAACGGTGCCGACGAAATCGACATGGTCATCAACATCAGTTGGATGAAGGACAAGAAATACGACGACGTTCTGAACGAAATCAAGGCTATCAAGGCCGCCTGCAACGGCAAGCTCCTTAAGGTCATCGTCGAGACCAGCGAGCTTGACGCCGACGAGAGAGCAAAGATCACCAAGATCGTTTCCGAGTCGGGCGCAGACTACATCAAGACCTCCACCGGCTATTCCTCCCGCGGCGCAAACGAGGAGGACATCAAGATCTTCAACGAGAACAAGTCCGCCGCTCTGAAAATCAAGGCTTCCGCCGGTATCAAGAGCGTTGAGGATGCCGAAAAGTTCATCGAGCTGGGTGCCTCGAGACTGGGCACAAGCCGTGTCGTTAAGGCTGCAAAGGCTCTTGAAAACTAATTGAAATCCGAGTTAAAAGCGGCTTTGGGAGCTTTCCCGACGTCGCTTTTTCTTTTAAGCATAGCGCACATATCCTAACACGCCTGAAATGTCCTATTAACGGTGCTTTTCGGTTTGTCGTCGCATATAGG
>URYV01000002.1 GCA_900552285.1 uncultured Oscillospiraceae bacterium | reverse complement strand
GTGAGGCTGAGAAGCTGCCGGATGTTCCGAAGACCGTTGACTGTGTGACGGAGCAGGAAAGAACCCTCGACGAGGTAAGAAGATTTGTGGGCAACGGAATCAGAAATCTCATCATCCGCGCCGCTCCAAAGGGCACCGACGAAAAGACAATAGACGAAATGTTCGAAGTCTTTAACGAACACTACGCCGTTCACTGCAACGACAACACCAAAAGCTATGACGGAATAGACGAGCTGCTCAAAAAGCTTAAGGAGCAAAAGGTCAAGACCGCCGTGGTGTCAAACAAGGCCGACTATGCCGTGCAGACACTTGTGAAAAAATATTTCGACGGACTTTTTGATTATGCCGTCGGCGAAAAACAGGGGGTAAGAAAAAAGCCCTGCCCCGACTCGGTAAACGAGGTATTAAGAGTGCTTGACACGCCGAAAGAAGCGGCGGTTTACATAGGCGACTCGGAGGTCGACGTGGCCACCGCGAAAAACGCGCAAATGGACTGCATTGCCGTCGACTGGGGATTTCGCGACCGAGATGTTCTCATAAACAGCGGCGCAACCCTTATTGTGTCCGACGCGGCGGCTCTTTATAATGAAATATAAAAACACAAAACCCGACGGCTGAATTTCAACCGTCGGGTTTCATTATTGTATTGACTCAGTTTTCCGAACCGTCGTCGGAGGAACCGCCGTTTTCCGAAGCATTGCTTTCGTCGTCGGAAGGCTCGTCCTTTTTGGAAATTTTCGGCCAGACAAGGAGGAAAACCACAAGCAGCACGGCCACCACGGCCGCAATGATGACGATGGGATTAAGTCCCTGATCGCCCGTCACCGGATTTAAAAGGAAATTCAGCATTTATTTCCTCTCCTTTGATTAAAGTTCGTCAACGATTTTCTTGGTATCTCTTGCGATAACAAGCTCCTCGTTGGTGGGAATAACCCAAACGTCAACCTTGGAATCGGGAGTGGAGATTTGCTCCTCCATGCCGTGCCATACGGTTTTGTTGAAAGGAACGTCGATCTTCACGCCGTAGTAATTCATGTGGGTGAGGATGTTCTCGCGAAGGTGGGGAGCATTTTCGCCGATACCGCCGGTAAAGACGATGGCGTCGATTCCGTCGAGAGCGGCAATATAGCTTCCGATGCACTTTCTGATCTGATAGAACTGCATATCGCGGGCAAGAATGGCTCTTTCGTCGCCCTCGGCACAGGCCTTGGTCAAATCGCGGTCGTCGCTGTATTTTCCGGAAATGCCGAGCACGCCGGATTTTTTGTTAAGAAGGTTGGACATATCCTTGGGGGAAATGTTTTCCTTTTCGGCCATGAAGGTAACGACCGAAGGATCGAGGGTTCCGCTGCGGGTGCTCATCATGAATCCGTCAAGGGGAGTGAGACCCATGCTGGTATCGATAACCTTACCGTCCTTAATGGCGGTTATGGAAGAACCGTTGCCCAGGTGGCAGGTGATGAGCCTAAGTCCCTCAAGGCTTTTGCCGGTCAGCTCGCTGTAACGGGCCGAAACATAGCGGTGGGAGGTTCCGTGGAAACCGTAGCGGCGAACCTTGTATTTTTCATAATATTCATAGGGAACGGCGAACATATAAGCCTCGGGAGGCATGGTCAGGTGGAAGCAGTTATCAAACACGACAACCTCGGGAACATCGGTGCCGAGAACCTCGCGGCAGGCACGAATACCCATGAGGTGGGCGGCGTTGTGAAGAGGAGCAAGATCGATAAGGCTTTCGATGCCTTCCATAACCTTCTCGTCAACAAGCACCGACTTGTCGAACAGGGCGCCGCCCTGAACCACGCGGTGGCCGACGGCAGATATTTCGCTCATATCCTTGATAACGGCACATTCGCCCGATACAAGGTTTTTCTGAACCTCGTTGAATGCGGCGATGTGGTCGTTCATTTCGATTTCATACTTATAGGAACGGCCGTCGTGGGTCTTTCCGCTGATAATTCCGCCGATTCCGATACGCTCGGCAATACCTTTTGCAAGCACGCTTTCGTCGGTCATATCAAAAAGCTGATATTTAAGGGACGAGCTTCCTGCGTTTACAACAAGAACTTTCATATGTTTTCTCCTTTTCCGTTATACTTGAAATTACAGGCATAATATTGTAGAATAGACTTACCGATTTATTATAGAACATTGACTTCGAAATTTCAAGTGAATAGGACCAAAAAAATGAAAATAACCGGAATTATTGCCGAATACAACCCCTTTCACAACGGCCACGCATATCAGATAAAGGCTGCAAAGGAACGCGGAAGCGACTGTGCGGTTGCGGTTTGCGGCGGCCTTTTTTCCCAAAGAGGGGAGCTTTCGGTGTGTATCAAAACCGCCAAGGCAAAGGCGGCCGCGGCGGGCGGAGCCGATCTTGTTATCGAGCTGCCCCTTTGTTACACCCTTTCCCCCGCCCCCGATTTTGCCGCGGGAGGAGTCAAAACAATCGACGCTCTCGGGTGTGCGGATTTTCTTACATTCGGCTGCGAGGAGGAAACCCCCGACAGACTTTTCGATGTTTTAAAGGCTCTTGAGACCATTGAAAACACCGACGCCGTCAAAAACGCTCTCAAAAACGGTTGTTCGCTGCCCTCATCAAGGCAACAGGCTCTTTTTGAAATTAACCCCGAATTTGCAGATATAATTTCAAAGCCCAACAATATTTTGGCCCTCGAATATATTTCCGCCCTTAAAAAAATCGGTTCGGCGGTCACCCCGGTAGCCGTTCCGCGCAAGGGTGCTTTGCACGGTTCGGGTGAAATTTTCGAAAACATATGCTCGGCCACAAAGCTTCGGGAAATAATGAGAAACGACATACAGTCGGCAGCGCAATTCATGCCAAAAGGCAGCTTTGATATTATATCAAATGAAGCCGAAAGAGGCCGCGCTCCCCTTGACATATCGCGAATTGAAAACGCCATGCTTTTTTCGCTGAGGAAACTCGGTCCCGACGACATTTCGCAGATAAACGGAGTTTGCGAGGGCATGGAAAATCTGATTTGCGAGGGCATAAAAAAACACACAAGTATTGAGGAAATTGTCGAATATTGCTCGGGAAAACGATACACAAAATCGAGGATACGGCGTATTTTAATGTGCTCGGTGCTCGGAATAACAAAAGAGCTTGCCCACGTTTTCCCGCCCTATATCCGCGTGCTCGGATTTAACGAAACCGGCCGCGAGGCTCTTAAAATCATCAAAAAAACCGCGTCGGTGCCCGTGGTAACAAAGGCCTCGGAAATACCCAAAATTTCCGAAAAAGCAAAAGACGTTTTTGCCGTCGAAAGCCTTGCCGCCGACCTTGTCTCCCTCGCATTTGACCCGCCCGAAAAAAGCGGGCTTGAGTTCACCGAAAACTTTTTCTCGTAAATTCATTGTTTTTTAACAGAAACAAGGTATAATAAAGTTAAGCAAAAAAGCACCGCTTGCTTAAGCTTGCTTAAATAAAAAGGAGGCCGAAATATGGCCGTCAAACTCAATCCCGACAAGGAAGTGGTTCGTCTTGTCAAAGAAGGGCTTAAAAGAACCGGCGGTTACTGCCCCTGCAGAACGGCACGAACCGACGACTGGAAATGTATGTGCAAGGAATTCAGAGAGCAGATAAAGGACAAAAACTTCGAGGGCTTTTGCCATTGTATGCTCTATTATAAATCAAAGGACTGAAAGGAGTTTTTTTAAATGGCGGAAATAAACGTTACCGACAAAAATTTTGAAACGGAAGTTTTGCAGAGCGAAAAGCCCGTGCTCGTGGATTTTTGGGCAAGCTGGTGCGGCCCCTGCATGATGCTTGCTCCCACCGTTGCCGAAATTGCCGAGGAATATTCCGACAAGGTCAAGGTGGTTAAAATAAACGTGGACGAGGCCGAAAGCCTTGCACTTTCCTTCGGCATTGAAAGCATCCCCACCCTTATGGTTTTCAAGGACGGCAAGGCGGTCAATACCGCCGTCGGCGGCCGCTCAAAAGAGCAGATCGTCGCAATGTTTGAAAATCTTTAAACACAAAGCCAAGAAAAAAGGAGTGTTCGTCATGAACACTCCTTAATTTTTTTATGCAGAAATTTTACTTCTCAAAACATTGAGACCGAGCAGTATATAAATGATTCCGGTCGCCTTTCCGGCACCATTTTGCACCCTTTCGTTTTTACGAAGCAGCGCATTTGCAAAGGACGCGGCAAAGGCCAGAACAACGCTCCAAATCGTGCTTGTGGTGAAAAAGGTCAACCCCAAAGCAAGAAACGGCAGCGGTGATGACCCTGCGCTTTGCGAAACAAACTGAGGCATCAGGGCAAGGAAAAAAAGCGCCGCCTTGGGATTGAGGACATTTGTGAGCACTCCCTGACGATATACCTTCAAGGGGCTTTCGTCGAGACTTTCGGGGTCGGAATCGAAAAGCGGCTTTTTGCTGACAATGGCCTTTATACCGAGAAAGACGAGATAGCCCGCCCCGGCAAATTTCATAATGTTAAAGGCCAATGCCGATTCCCGCAATATAACCGAAAGGCCGAGCGCCGCGAGAAGCGTGTGCACAAGAATACCGGTGGAAATTCCGAGAGCCGAAATCACACCCTTTTTTCTTCCGCCCACCATCGCGCGGGTGAGGACATAAACCGTGTCCGAGCCGGGCACCAAATTAAGCAATATGGCCGAAACCACAAACTGCCCGTAGTTTACGATACCCATTAAAGCTCCTCGGGAGCGGACAAATCAAGCACACAGCTCAAAAAGTCCTTGGTTCTTTGGTTTTGCGGATTCATGAAAACCTCTTCGGGGGTTCCCTCCTCCACAATATATCCGTCGGACATAAACAGCACCCTGTCGGCCACGTCCTTGGCAAAACCCATTTCGTGGGTGACGACCACCATGGTCATACCTTCGGCGGCAAGCTTTTTCATAACCTGAAGCACCTCTCCCACCATTTCGGGGTCGAGAGCCGAGGTGGGCTCGTCGAAAAGCATAATGTCGGGATTCATGCAAAGGGCGCGGGCAATGGCCACACGCTGCTTCTGACCGCCCGAAAGCTGGGACGGAAAGGCGTCTGCCTTGTCGGACAGTCCGACGCGGTCGAGCATTTTAAGCGCCTTTTCCTTGGCTTCCTCCTTGGTCATTTTTTTGACGTCGACGGGAGCAAGCATAAGATTCTGAAGCACGTTCAGATTGTTGAACAGATTAAAGTGCTGAAACACCATTCCGATGTTTTCGCGCACCTTGTTGATATTCACCTTTTTGTCGGAAATATCGAAACCGTCGACGATTATGGTTCCGCCGGTAGGCTGCTCAAGACGGTTGAGACAACGCAGAAAGGTGGATTTTCCCGAGCCGGAGGGGCCGATAACGACCACGACCTCACCCTCGTATATGTCGTTGGAAATATCCTTAAGCACCTCGATTTTTCCGAAGGTCTTTTCAAGATGCTCCACATGAATTTTTACGTTATTTTTATTGACGGCCACGGTTTAGCCTCCTTTCGAGAACCTTTGCAAGCTTTGAAAGGGCGGTTATTATGATGAGATACATAATGCCCACTATAAGCCATGTTTCAAAGGATTTGAAGGTTATGGCGACAACGTTTTTGGCGCTGTTGACAAGTTCGGGGAAACCGATAACCGAAAGAATGGATGTATCCTTAAGAGTGATGATGAACTGATTGATGATGCTGGGGATCATGGTTCGGATGGCCTGAGGAAGGACGACCTTTCTCATGGACTTCCAATATGTCAGACCGAGGCTTCTTGCCGCCTCCATCTGGCCTTTATCCACCGACTGAATACCGGCGCGGATAATTTCCGCCATATATGCGCCGCAGTTTAAAGCGAGACATATGGTACCGGCCGTCAGCGCCGAAAGGGTTATGTTATTTCCCAAAACGTTTTTAAAGAAATATGGCACTCCGAAGAAAACAAAGAAGGCCAGAACGATCATGGGAACGCCGCGCACAATGTCCACAAAGATCTGCGCAATGGCTCTGCACACCTTGCTTTTGAGCACACTCATCATACCGAACACAAGTCCGATAATACAGGCGAAAAACAGGCCGCAAAGAGCAAGAAGCAGGGTTTGCCCCATTGCCCGCAGCAACAGTTCTCCGTATTGGGTAATTATGGTTATCACAGACAGAGCTCCTTTCAGAATAGAAACGGAATACCGAAAAAACGGTATTCCGTCTCACCGCGCAAAATCTTTGTCAAAGCGCGTTTTGCCGAAATTTAGCCGAGATATTTGCTGATTATCTCGTCATATTTGCCGTTTGCCTTAATGTTCTTAAGACCGGCATTGAACATATCAAGGATTTCCTGTTTGTCGGAGCTGAACACGGCAAGACCGTAGGGGGAACCCTCGTTCTCGCTGCCGTCAACAATCTTAAGGTCAACTCCGTCCTTGATGGAAGCCTTCATAATGGGGGTGTCCTCAAAGCAGGCTGCAGCCTGACCGCCAACAACGGCCTGATACATTGTGGGAGAATCCTCGAGAATGGTGATCTCGAAGCCGTACTGGTCCTTCAGGCTCTCGGCATAGGTTTTGCCCTCGGTTCCGTTTTTGACGGCGACGGTCTTTCCTCTGAGATTCTCAAAGGAGGCAATCGTCGAATCGGGAGCAACGGCCATGCACTGGGTTGCGGTGTAATATCCGTCGGAGAATATCCAACCGGTGGACTTTCTCTTTTCGGTTATGGATGCGCCGGCGATCATGGCGTCGGCCTGACCGGCCTGGCAGGCGGCGATGGAAGCGTCCCAACCGAGGCTGTTGAGCTTGTATTCAAATCCCTGGTCCTCGGCAATGGCGGCCACGATGTCAACATCGATGCCGACAAAGTTGCCCGAAGCATCGGTATACTCGAAGGGCTTGAAAACGGTGTCGGTGGCGATGACCCAGGTTTTTCCCTCGGCCTTGCCGTCATCCTTTTTATCCTCACTCTTGCCGCAGGATGCGAAGCAGGTTGCCGTCATGGCGACCGCAAGGAAAAGAGCGGAAATTTTTGCAAATTTTTTCATCAGAATCTCCTCCAATGTATAATATAATGAAGAAATTATACCATAAAAAGCAAAAAGTGTCAATAATTTAAAAGGTTAAAGTTCTGTCACAATATCTTATTGACATATCAGAGCAGCTTTTCGAAGTATTCGGCGTAAATTCTTCCCATGACCTCGGCCTGTTTTTTCAGCGGATGAACCCCGTCCTCGGAAAACTCCGAAAGATTTTTGCCGCAGTATTCCGCCGCGAGCAGCCCGTCCATAGGGCAAAGCACACAGCCGAATTCCGACGCAAGCGCCCTCACGGCGACAATTTCCTCATCCACCTTATACCGCCAAAAGGCCTTATCCTTCACGGGAAGCAAAAAGGGCTCGACAAGCATGATTTTTGCGCTTGTTTTCTGCTTTATTTCGGTGAGAATTTTGCGGTAATTCCGCTCGAAAACCGAAACGTGGCGGAAATTTCTTTTTTCGGCAAAATGCCAGCAATCGTTAACTCCGACCAAAATCGAAAGATAATCGGGCTGCTCGGCGATAAAATCGCTGTCGAGACGGGCTATGAGATCGTCGGTTTTGTTACCGCCGATACCCAAATTCACAAACTCAAAATCCGCATCGGGATGATTTTTCGCGATAATTTCGGCGGCATATTTCGGATAGCCCGGCCCGAGATCGTGTTTATCTTCATAATTTCTGCCGGCGTCGGTTATGCTGTCGCCCTGAAAAAGGATTTTCATTTTATTCACCTTCATAGTTTGATTTCAACGGGATCTTCTATCACCATGGATTTCGGAGTGACGGCGCAGTCGAAGGCGAGTATTTCAACCCCCGCCTCTTTTGCCCTCAAAAGCGCATCGGCGAATTCCGGATGAGTTTCCCGATTTGGCATAAAAGCACTTATTTCCTTCATCTGAATCACAAAAAGAATATAGCAGTCGAAGCCCCGCTCCTTTGCCGAAATAAGCTCGTTTATATGTTTTACCCCGCGCGTCGTCGGCGCGTCGGGAAAAAGGGCGGTTCCGTCCTTTTCAAGGGTCACGCCCTTGACCTCGAGAAAGGCCTTTTTGCCGCAGTCCTCGACGTAAAAATCAAACCGTGAATTTTCAAATTTGACCTCACGGCGAATTTCGGCGTTTTTGGAAAAAACATTGCCCTTTTTAAGCCATTCTTCGGCGGCGGCGTTGGGAATTTGGGAATCCATATTTATGAGAAGCGGCGGTTTACCCTCCCTTTTCTTCTCCACCGCCGTAAGGTCATAGGCGGTTTTGCGATTGGGATTTTCCGACCTTTCGAGAAAAGCCTTGCAGCCCGGCACAAGAAGTTCCTTACAGCGCCCGGTGTTTTTAACGTGCACCGTCTCGGTCTTTCCGCAAATTTCCACCGTCGCCTCAAAGCGGTTGAGCCGCTGTCTGAAAATACCGTCGGTTATGTTTTTATAGTTCACTTCAGCTTTTCCGCAGCTCCCTTAAGACGGGAAACGACCTCTTCCCTGCCGAGCAGCTTCATGATCTCATAAAGATCGGGGGTGTTTCTTCTTCCCGTGACGGCAACGCGCAAAACGGTGGAAAGATCGCCCACATGGCCCTTAAAGGCGTCGGGATTTTGCTTATATTCCTTGACGTTCGGGCAAAAGCCGAGAGGCTCGCACAGCGCCTTTATGCCTGCAAACCAGCCGTCCTTATCGGCAGAACCGTCATAGCTTTCGGCATATTTTTCAAGTATTTCCTTTATGTCCGCCGACGAAAGATTTTCCGGCATATCGAAGGCGGCGGGAGCCGAATAGAAATATTCGGTATATTCGGGCACCTCGCTCCACTTTGCAATGTCCTTTCGGGGATTTTTACCCGAACGGTCTATCGTGAAAATAAAACGGGAAAACTCGGGATTCGAGGTAAAGGTTTTGAAAAATTCGGGGTCGTTCTTTTGCGCCCATGCGGCGATTTGTTCATACATCTCGTCGGCCGACATACCCGAAATGACGTTTTTGCTTACATCGTCGAATTTTACAAGGTCAAAAAGCGCTCCCGAAGAGGACATTTTTTTAAGGTTAAAGGGAAAATCGTCCTGAGAGGCGGTTTTATTTACCTTGTGCCACTCCTCATAATTGGAATTTGCAAGGGTGAGCAGATATTCCCTCACCGAAACGGCTGGATAGCCCTGCTCAAAATAGAAGGAAACGGCCGCCTCGGGGTCCTTGCGCTTGGAAAGCTTGCGTTTACCGCCGTCCTCCTCTTTCATAAGCGGAGCGATGTGGGCATATTTCGGAGGTTTAAATCCGAGCAGCTTAAACAGCTGAAGGTGAACGGGCGCCGAAGCAATCCACTCGTCTCCTCTGACAACATGGGTAGTTCCCATAAGATGATCGTCCACGGCGTGGGCGAAATGATAGGTGGGGATTCCGTCGGTCTTGAGAAGAACGATGTCCTGGGTGTTTTCGGGCATCTCGATTTTGCCCTTTATCATATCGTCGAAAAAGACCTTGCCGTCCTCTTTGCCCGGCGAACGCAGACGGAGCACATAGGGCTTTCCCGCCTTGATATTTTCCTTTATCTCATCAAAGCAAAGGCCTCTGCAGCGGGCATATTTGCCGTAATATCCCGTGGTCTTTTTTTCGGCCTCCTGCTGCTTTCTGACCTCGTCGAGGGTCTCGGCCGAGCAAAAGCAGGGATATGCAAATCCCTTTTCCACAAGGGATTTCGCAAAAACATGATAAATTTCCCTGCGGTTTGACTGACGGTAGGGACCGTATTCGCCCTTTTCCTCGGTTTCGGATATGACTCCCTCGTCAACGGTGCAGCCGAAGGCCGCAAGGTCTCTGAGAATTCCGCTCACGCCGCCCTCGACCTCGCGCTTTTTATCGGTATCTTCTATTCTGACATAAAAAACGCCGCCGGTAGTGTGAGCCACCCGCTCGCTTATAAAGGCCGAGAAAAGATTTCCGATGTGCATAAATCCCGTGGGGCTGGGAGCGTAACGGGTCACCCGCGCACCCTCCTTAAGCTGTCTTTTGGGAAAACGCTGTTCGCATTGTTCGGGAGTTTCGGTTATATCGGGGAAAAGGAGCGCCGCAAGCTCCGTGTATTCATTTTCTGTCATTTTTATCAATCCTTTTAGAAAATCAAGTCGCTTAAGCAACCTTTGCATAAGCTTTGCGCGGTTGCTTAACATACGGTGTTATTATACCATACCGCCGCCGTATTTTCAATTATAACTTTAAAAGGCCTTTTTGTTGTAAAATTATTATATGTGTGGTACAATATACATGAAAATTTTTCCGAAAGGAATTGATTATATGAAACTTATGTTTTTGGGCGCCGCCCACGAGGTCACAGGTTCCTGCACCCTTCTTACCGCCTGCGGTAAAAACATCCTCATAGATTGCGGAATGGAGCAGGGTCCCGACACATTTTTAAACAGCGATATTCCCGTTGCCCCCGGTGAAATAGACTGTATACTTCTCACCCACGCTCACATTGACCATTCGGGAAAGCTGCCGCTGCTGTGCGCCCAAGGCTTTGACGGCCCGATATATTCCACAAAGGCCACCTCCAAGCTTTGCTCCATAATGCTGCTCGACTCGGCGCACATTCAGGAGTTTGAGGCCGAATGGCGCAACCGCAAGGCAAAACGCGCCGGCAGCCACCCTTACGTTCCCCTTTACACCACCGAGGATGCGCAAAACTGCATAACCAAATTTGTCGGCTGCGACTATGGCAAAAGCTATGAAATTGCCGACGGCATTTCGGTCAGCTTTATGGACGCGGGGCATCTGCTCGGTTCCTCCTCGGTTATATTCTCGGTCACCGAAAACGGAAAGACCGAAAAGCTCATTTTCTCGGGCGACATCGGAAACGTCGACCGTCCCCTTATCCGCGACCCCGGCACCCCTCCCGCCGCCGATTATCTTGTTATCGAATCGACCTACGGCGACCGCCTGCACGGCGAGCGTCCCGATTATGTGGATCAGCTTTCGAAAATTCTTGAGGAAACCTTCGCCCGCGGCGGAAACGTGGTCATCCCCTCCTTTGCCGTGGGAAGAACCCAAGAGCTGCTGTATATCATAAGAGAAATCAAGGAAAGAGGCCTTGTAAAATCCATTCCGAATTTTACCGTCTATGTGGACAGCCCTCTTGCGGTGGAAACGACCCACATCTACGGCAATGACATGACCGAATATTATGACGACGAAACCCTTGAGCTTGTGAAAAAGGGCGTCAACCCGATATACTTTGATGGCCTTAAGGTAGCGGTGACAAGCGACGAATCGAGAATGATAAACGACGACAAAAATCCCAAGGTCATTCTGTCGGCAAGCGGAATGTGCGAGGCCGGGCGTATCCGCCACCACCTCAAGCACAACCTTTGGAGAGCCGAGTCCACGATACTTTTTGTGGGTTATCAGGCGGTGGGCACCCTCGGGCGCGCAATCGTCGAGGGAGAAAAGCAGGTCAAGCTCTTCGGCGAGCCCATAGAGGTCAAGGCGCACATCGAACAGCTTGCCGGAATTTCCGGACACGCCGACAAAAACGGACTGCTTAAATATGCCGCGGCCGCCGCAAAGGGCGCAAAAAAGGTATTTGTAAATCACGGCAACGACCCTGTGACAACCGAGTTTGCCAAAACAATTTCCGAAGCCCTCGGCGTCGAGGCCGTCGCTCCCTATTCGGGAAGCATATATGATCTCGAAAGCGGACTTTGCCTTGCGAAAGGCAACAGCACTTATATCGAAAAGCCCAACAAAAAATCCAATTTTGCCGCTTCTCCCTCCTTTGAACGTCTCACCGAGGCCTCCAAAAAGCTCCAACTCGTTATCGGAAGAAACCGCGGCGGCACGAACAAGGATCTGGCTAAATTTGCCGATCAGATTTTGGCGCTGTGCGAGAAGTGGGACAGGTGACGGCATGGCTGACAAAAAAACCGTGACAATATACGACGTGGCGGCGGCGGCGGGAGTCTCCATCGCCACCGTAAACCGCGCCTTGAACAACAAGCCGAGAATCAGCGAGTCCACAAGACGGCTTGTCATAAAGGTGGCCGAGGAACTGGGATACACGGCCAACAAGGCCGCACAGGCTCTTTCCCGAAAGACCATAAAAATCGGAATCATAATTTGCGATACCATTCCCGAGGTTCAGCAGGGAATTCTTTCGGGCATGAAAAAAGCAATATCCGAGCTTTCGACCCTTAACGTTCAATGTGAAATATATTTTGTCGAAAAAAAGGAAGGCGACCGCTTTTCGGAATATAAAAAGGGCTTTGACAAATTCCGCAGAGATAACGTCAACGGCATAATCATCTTTACCGGCGACCAGCAGCCCAAGCAGCGCGAGGAAATCGACTCGCTTTCCAAAAACGGAATTCTCACGGCCACAATCGTCACCGACATACCCGACAGCAAACGAATTCTGTCGGTCAGGTGCAACGGCTTTTGCGAAGGAAAAATGGCGGCGGAAATGCTGTCGCTGCTTATTCCCGGCGGCAAGGCGGCCATTTTCGGAAGCTCGGAGGACGTGGCCATCTGCGCCGAAAACATAGAAGGCTTTAAAAGCGGCTGCCGGTCGCTTTCTCTTAAGGTCGGACCGATTTTTGAAAACCGCGACGACCCGCGCCTTGCATACGACGCCGTCGACCGGCTTGTAAAGGAATATCCCGACGTGGACGGCATATATATATGCTCGGCAAACTCCGATTCGGTTTGCCGACGTATTGAAGAGCTGGGACTTGTGGGAAAATATAAAATCGTATCCACCGACCTTTTCGAAGGCGTCAGCCTCAACATGGACAAGGGCATAATTCACGCCACCCTTTTTCAAAATCTTGAAAAACAGGGTGACGTGGTGGTCAAGACCTTTTATAAAATGCTGTGCGGCGAAAAGGCCGCAGCCACCGAAGAAATTCTTTTCATTCCCGAAATCATAATGAAAAGCAACAAGGCATTTGTGCTTGAGCGATCGGCAAAGGAAAATGCAATTGACAAACAGAACGGATTTTGTTAAAATAAAAGGGTATGCAAAGACATTTTATTAAGGAGTTTTCACAGTGAAAAAATTTTTATCCCTTTTAATGTCGGCGGCGCTTATCGTCGCGGGGCTCACCTCCTGCGGCGGAGACTCCGGTAAAACCTCGAAGGACAGCGCTTCCGATACAAAAACAACTTCAGAACAGGAGACAAAAGAAATGCTTACAGGTAAACATCATGCGGAAATAACCGTCAAAGGCAAGGGCGTTATCGCTCTCGAGCTTGACGCCGATTCGGCCCCCATAACCGTCACCAATTTTGTAAAGCTCGCAAACGAGGGCTTTTACGACGGTCTCACCTTCCACCGTATAATCAAAGGGTTCATGATTCAGGGCGGCGACCCCAAGGGCAACGGCACCGGCGGTTCGGACGAAACCATTAAGGGCGAGTTTTCGGCAAACGGCGTGGAAAACAACATCAAGCACGAACGCGGAGTTATCTCCATGGCCCGCTCCACCCCCTATAACAGCGCCTCGTCTCAATTTTTCATCATGCACGAAACTTCTTCTCATCTTGACGGTCAATACGCCGCTTTCGGCCATGTAACGAGCGGAATGGACATTGTCGACGACCTTGCCGAAAACACCAAGGTTGAAGACAACAACGGCACCGTTCTCAAGGCAAATCAGCCCGTTATCGAAAGCATAAAGGTAATCGACTGACGGAAAAGCAAGAAAAAACAAAGCCTCGAAACACTCACTTTGGTGTTTCGGGGCTTTTTTACCGTTCATTTTGGCAAAGCAGGGCGGGAAGGGCGGTGTAGCGCAGGGTCTTTCGGTCGTTTTCGGCCATTCTTGCAACCGACTGCTCGGTTCCCACAAGCACAAGCAGCTTTTTCGCCCTTGTCACACCCGTGTAAAGCAGATTACGAAACATCAGCTGCGGCGGAATTCCCACCGTCGGAATTATAACGCAGTTATATTCGCTGCCCTGGCTTTTGTGTACCGTGACGGCAAAGGCCTTGTCAAGATCGTCGGCGTCGGTTGAGGAATAAAGGGCGATTTTATCTCCGAACCGAACGCAGAGAATTCCCGTCGCCCTGTCAATCGACTGTAAAATTCCTATGTCGCCGTTAAAGACGCCCGAACCCTGTTTTCCGTCTACGGACGTCCAAGCCACGTCATAATTGTTTCGGGTTTGGATAACCTTGTCCCCCACCCGAAGGCTTGCCTTTTCGGTTTTATACTCGGCCTTGCCGAACTCCGGGGGATTGAGCAGCTCGGAAAGGCGTTCGTTGAGAGCGCCCGTACCTGTGTCGCCCTTTCGGGACGGACAAAGCACCTGAATATCCTCAAAGGGGTCAAACCCATAGGCCGCAGGCAGCCGCGAAGAACAAAGCTCGGCAACCTTTCGCGCCGCAACAAGAGGCGACGCCTCCTTTACAAGAAAGAAATCCCCTTCCTTTTTGGAAAACACGGGAGGTTTGCCCGACACGATAAGGTGCGCGTTGGTGACAATGCGGCTTTCCATGGCCTGGCGAAATATTTTGTCAAGACAAACGACGGGCAGCCTGCCGCTGTCGTAAAGATCCCCGAGCACATTTCCCGCACCGACGGCAGGCAGCTGATTGCGGTCGCCGACCATTATGAGACGGCAGCCCAGCTTCATGGCCTTCAAAAGGCCCTCAAAAAGCAGAGAATCCACCATGGACAGCTCGTCCACTATCACCGCATCGGTATCGAGAGGGCTTTTTTGATTTTTCCCGAAGGTCATATATCCGTTTTCGTCCCGCTCGGCCTCGAGCAGGCGGTGGAGAGTTTTGGCCTCGCATCCCGTCAGGTCGCTCATGCGCTGAGCCGCACGGCCGGTGGGAGCGGCAAGAGCAAATTCCAGTCCCTGCTGCTCGAGTATGGTTATTATGGCGCGGAGAGTAGTGGTTTTTCCCGTTCCGGGTCCGCCGGTCAAAATCAGAATTCCCTTGGAAAGAGCCGAAACAATGGCCTGTTTCTGATGCTCGTCATAGGAAATTCCGTTGGCCGTTTCGATTGCCGAAATCTGACTTTCAAGGGCGGTCACGGGGGCGGGAGGGTAGCTCAGCATGGTGTCTATCCGCCCGGCACAATAGCTTTCGGCCTCGAAAATTCTTGAAAGAGCGATAAATTCTCTTCCGTCCTTTTCAAACGTTTCCGCCCTTCTTTCTTCGCAAAGACGGTCACAGCCCACGTCGGCGCAGTCCTCCGACACACCGAGCAGCCTTGCGGCAAGGCTGACCACCTTGTCCCGCGGCAGACAAGTGTGGCCGTTTGAAAGATTGTGCTTTAAAATGTATTCGATTCCGCTTTCCACCCTGAATTCATTGTCGTTTTCAAGACCGAGTCCCCTTGCGACCGAGTCGGCGCGTTCAAATGAAAATCCGATTTCGTCAAAACACAGCCGATAGGGATTTTGGGTTATCTTTTCCACCGAACCGCTTCCGAAGCGTTTATATATTCTTATGCTCTCCTCGGTGGAAATTCCCATACCGACAAATTTCAGCATGACATCCCTCATGCCGAACATTTTTTTATATTCCTCTCCGATTTTTTCGGCCTTGCCGACCGAAATTCCCTTTATCTGCGAAAGGCGGCGGGGCTCGTTTTCCATAACGTCAAGGGTGTTTTTCCCGAACCGAGCGACAATTTTAGCCGCCGTAGAAGGGCCGATTCCTTTGATTGCTCCCGCAGACAGATATTTTAAAATTGCCTCGGAGGTGGCCGGTCTCACCTGTTCGTAGGACTCGGCATGAAACTGCTGACCGTAGATTTTATGTGTCTCGAAAAAGCCCTCAAGGCGCAGCATATCCCCCGCCGACAGAGCCGAAAACTGCCCCACCGCGGTGATTTCCCCGTAATCGCAATTAAATTTGAAAACCGAATAGCCGTTTGTTTCGTTTCGGTATGTAATGCTTTCCACCGTTCCCTCTATCTGTTCGGGATCTGAGCCTTCAAAATTATATTCCATCTGTTTCTCCGTTTTGGATTTTCTTTATTATACATCATCGGGAGACTCTTTGCAAATATTATCGTAAATGGCCTTTCCGCAATTTCCCACCTTGCAGAAACAAAGCCCCTCTCCCCTGCAATAGCGCTCAAGCACCGCCGATTCGGATTTGCACAGTCCGCAATCGGCCACCAGAATTTCCACCGACCTTTTGCCGAAGGAGGGCTCGAATTTAAGCTTTGCCCACATTATGCGGTCGGTCAGCTGAGAAAGGTCCGTTATGGGAATAACGGCAAAGGATTTTTCTGTTTTTGTGCAGGTAAGCCACGTTACTATCCTCATACAAAATCCGCACAGCCCGTAAACGGCAAGCAGCGATATAACAACAGTCAGAATTTCCTCGGTCATAAAAAAACCTCCTGCAAATGTTTATAACATTTTATGCAGAAGGTTTTTGTTTGTGTTTTTTAAACGCACCGACACATCGGCGCAAAAAGACCTTTGAGACTATCCGATTATCTTAAGAATTTCGTCAAAATTTTCGCAATAGTAGTCGCACAGGGGCTTTGTACCGCTCTTTTCGATGTTTCCGCCGCCGATACCGATGGTCGGGAAGCCGGCAAGCTTTATGGAAACGACGCCGGCACCGCTGTCCTCGATACCGACAACGTGGTTTCTGTCCTCAAAGGGAATTCCCAGTCCGACTCTCGCCACCTCGGCATAAAGCCAGGGGTGGGGCTTGGGAGAAAGCTCGCCGAGAGTGCCCACCGAGCCCTTGCGAAGGGGATAACCGGCGGTAATGGAGGCGTCGTAAAAATCCTCGGCCTTTTCGCCCATTTTAAGGGTGTCGAAAGCCGACATGATTTCCGGCCATGCCTTTTCGTAAAGGCCGGAGGTAACGAGACCGATCTTGACGCCCTTTTCTTTAAGAGCAAGCAAAAATTCCTTGATTCCGGGAGACGGCACAAAGGCGCCTTCCTTTCCCCTGCCCTCAAGAATTTCGTTCATTTCCCTGTGGGTGTGCTCAAAATAATAATTTCTTGCTTCCTCAATGGTCTTGTCGGGACAATATTTATCTATGCAATACTGAAGATGTTCGGAAACGCTGTGTCCCGAAACGAAGGGCATATCGGCCTCCTCAAGCTTGAAATCGGGATTGCCGAGCAGGCTTGCGGTGGTCATTTCGATTATCCAAATCCAAAATTCTTCCGACCTGACGCTGGTTCCGTCGAGATCCATAAGAACCGCCTTTAAGGGCTTTTCGAATTTCACCTCGTGAACGGGATAATATGCGGGATAACCCATGGAAGAGGTAACATAGGCAATGGTCTTGTCCTCATAGGAAATAAACTCCACCTTTTTGTCGCCGGTGGCGGTTATGGATTTTACTCCGTTTTTGCCCACTTCGTGAAATCCGTCGCTGCATTTGTCAAGCTTTATAAAGCCGCAGTCCTCGTCGAAAACACCGATGGAGGGAATGTTAAAAAAGCTCATTTTCTTTCTCCTTTAAACGACCTCCCGCGCAAAAACACGGGAGGTCGGCAGTTGGTTTTTAGGCCATGAATTTATAGGTGATGATCTTGTGGGGACCGAGCTCTCCGGAGAGCTTTCCGTCCTTAAAGTCAACATCCGAAACAAAGTCCTCGTTAAGCTTGACTTCCTCAACCTTGGAAACGGGGAGAATGGTGGAAAGGTCAAATTTAACGGCGTCGCCGGTGGTGTTGTAAATACGGACAATGGTGCCCTTGCCGTCCTCCGACTGCTTAACGGCCGAAGTCATAATGCGGTCGTCGGAAATGGTGACAAAGCTGCCGCTTACGGGGAGGGTGCCTTCCTTAACAACGCCCTTAATGGCGTTCATCGTGGTCTTGAAGGCATAGGCCTTATGATAAACCTCGGCATCCTTCCAGTCGCCGGTGTGGGGATAGATGGCATATTCAAATTCCATCTTGCCGATAGAGTGCTGACCGGTGTATTTGGCAAGCTCCTCGGGGATCATGTCCCAAGCGGCAGTCATGTATGCACGCTGGGTGCGAAGCAGGGTGAGCTTAATGGTTCTCTGCTCGTCGTCCTGAACCTCATATTCGCGCAGACCCTTGTTGAGCAGGGCAAAGCCTTCCTTGCCGTCGGAAAGGTCGAGGAAGTTCTGCATGGGCTGGAAGGGGAAGAATTTCTCCTGGTTGTCGCCATCCTCGGTCCACTTAATGGTTCTCCTGGCAACATCCCAAGCACTTTCGGAAATCGCCCAATCGGTGTTTACTCCGGTGGGGAAGTTTACGCACAGCTTGTGGTCGCGGCACTCGTTGTCGAGAACGGTCTTGATCTTGACAATGTTGCTGTCCTTTTCAAGAGTGATGTAGTAGGTTATGGGCAGCTCCTTCATCTCGGTGAGACGCTCCTTGCTGTCGAGAGTGGCAGCGGCGGGAATCATCATGGAAAGGTCGATTTTGAAGGTGCCTCTCTGGAGGTTGGACTCCATCATGGTGATGGTGGCATGGGCGCCGTGGCTTGTGACCACATAGTTGCGGGTGGGCTCGCAGCTTACATGAGCCGAGCCGGTTTCGCCCGAATCGGTGAAGTAATGGAGATTATCCATGACCTTACCGGTCTTTTTGTTGGTAATGGCAAAGGTGCCGTTGGGATGAATAACAACCTTGAGGTTTTCGTTTTCAAGCACTCCGCAGTCTCTGGCGATAAGCTTTCTGTTGTCGCCGATTTGGGGCTCGTAAACAAACTCGGGGCCGCGGAAACGCATGGCATAGGTGGCATAACCGAAGGCGGGAACGTCGACGGCAAGAAGAATTCTTCTTCTCTTAATGCGGAAGCGGTTGGCCTTGGTGTCCATTTCACGCTCGACGCCCATTGTGATCTCGTCACAGGAAAGCTCGGTATATTCAAGCTTGTTGCCGTCCTTGTCGAAAATGTCATAGAACTCGTCGGCCATGCTCTGTCCGGCGATTCCGGCAAAGGCCTTGCCCTTGGGAGTGCCCTTGGGGGTGTCGATGACCAGCTGAACGACCTCCTTGCGGGGGAAGGGCATGGTGTTGTAAACGGTAATGACGTGATCGGTGGCCTCGAAGGTCTTGGAGGTGTCGATCTGATTGTAAAGAGCCATTACGCTGCGGTTGGTAACCTCTTCGGCAACGGTCTGGGCAACCGAGAAGTTGTAAAGCATATCGTCATGAGCGCGATCGACGGCGGCGCCGCAGATAGAGTCATGAGCGTGGCATTTAAGCAGATATTCCCATGCACGGTCGATGTTGGTGCGGGGATATTCCTTGCCGTAGAAGGAGGCAAAGGACGCGAGAGGCTCGGCCTGATTGACAAGATAGTTTTCGCACTTGTCGTTGAGGATTTTGAGCTTTATGCGGGAGGAATGGGTAGCGCCGTAAAGGGAGTTGAAGTTACCGTATTCCATGGTGGTGTAACGGAGCTCGCCGTGATGAACATACATATCCTCGGGCTTCATGACCTTGCGGATGGTGTCCATATAATCGTCCATCGACTCCTGAACGAATTCGATGTCGTCGCAAACCTTGTTCATATCGGCCATCATTTCAGGCAAATATCTGTAAGGCTCGTCGTTATCTTCCATGTTGAGAGCAAGCAGATGATTGCCGATTGCATAAGGCATGGTCTGCTTTCTTATGTTGTCGATTCCTCTCTTCATGACCTCGGGATCATGGATATAGTCAAAGTCCTCATGGAGCAGCGTAAACGCTTTCTCGTAAAGATCCATGTCCGACATATGAACGGGAACCTCGTCCACATTATAGTAATAGTTAAGGTCCTTTGCGGTTTCCTTGCCGAGCACGATAGCGCTGTGAACATAGAAGAACCAGTTGGTACGGGTGACCTCGTCAAAGGTGCGAAGGGTATCAAGCTCGGAGCCGTCGGCGCCCACCCACTGGAAAAGCGGGGTCTTGATAACGTGCTTATTGGTACCGCGGTAGAAAATGGCGGTGTCGATGTCAAAGCCTCTGTAAAGCTGGGGCATCTGGGAATTCTGACCGTAGGAAGTGGCGGTGTAGCCCGACTTCATACCGCCGCCGAATTCGGCAGCCATTTCATGGCCCTTCAAAAGGTTTCTGACAAGAGATTCGGGAGCAACGGTATTGGTCTCGGGGAGAGTATACCAATTGACCACCCACATCTTTTTGGCTTCGATAAGCTTCTTTATGCGCTCTCTGTTTTCGGGGCGAACGGCAAGATAATCCTCAATGACTATCATACCGCCGTCAACGCAGAAGCACTTGTAGGAATCCTTGGTTTCAAGGATGTTGATGATGTTATCCATAAGGTCCACGAGACGGAGCTTGGACTGTTCGGCAGTATGCCGCCACTCTCTGTCCCAGTGGGTACCGCTGATAACGTGCATCGTATACTTTTTGTTACCCATTTTTTATCCTCCTTATTCGCCTTTTGTGTCCGCAAACAGGTGTTTTTTCCGGTTCGGCAAAACAATCGGAAAGCGACGTTTCCGATGCGAAATATACGAACATATTATAAAGAAAAGCTTTGCTAAAATCAACCCTTTTTAACAAAAAAATTTGATTATTTGAGTTAAAATTCCAATCAAAACAAAAAGCTCCCAAGCATTGACAAGCTCGGGAGCGTGTGAATTATTTGTTTTTCGAAAGCGAATAGGGGAGCTTATCGTCGGTATACTCGGCATTTGCGGGAGCGGACTGCATTTTGAAAACAAGCTCTCCCCCGGCCTTTATGTCAAAGTGGTCGATAAAGGTTTTGTCAAGCTCTTTGCCGTTAAGCAGCATTTTTCCGACATAAATATTTTCGTCGCTGTTTTGCTCGGCCTTTATAACAAAGTCCTTACCGCTGTCGGTGTGGATGACCGCCGAGCTAACCGTGGGCGAACCGACGACATATTCGGCAACCGACGGGCAAACGGGATAAAATCCGAGAACCGAGAAAACATACCAACCGCTTGTGCTTCCGTTGTCCTCGTCGCCCGGATAGCCCTTATTTCCCGAATTGAACAGTTCCTTGCAGGCTCTTCTCACCCAAAAAGCGGTCTTGTCGGGAGCACCCATATAGGAATAAATATAGGGAATGTGGAAACTGGGCTGATTTGAAAGGGCGCACTGACCGAAGTCTACCGACGCCATTTCGCTCATCTCGTGAATGAGGCCGCCGTATCCGCAGCCGTTGAAAAGAGGCGGAGTGGCAAACAGCTTGTCCATTTTTTCAATCATCTTGTCTCTGCCGCCCATTAAATCCGCAAGGCCGGCAAAATCGTGGAAAACGGCAAAGGAATTCTGCCAAGGGCCGCCCTCGGTGTAGTCCCCGCCCCAGTCAAACTGGGTCCAGTCGTCGCGCTCTTTGCCTTCCTTATCCTTTGAAAGCATAAAGGTCTTTTCGGTGTTGAAAATATTGCGGTAGTAAAGGCTGCGCTCATAAAACTCCTCGGCAAGCTCGTCTTTTCCGAGATGCTCGGCAATGCGGGCAATGGAAAAATCTCCGTAGGCATAGTCCTGAGTCTTGTTTACGCTTTCCTTATGGTCTCTTGTGACATAGTGATATTTAATATAATCGGCAATGCCCTCGCGGCCGTATTTGGGCTCGGGGCTTTCGGTGGTGGCGTGGCGAAGCATGGATTCAAGCATGAGCTCTATGGTGGCTTTGTCGGTAACTACGCCCTTTTCCACCGCGTCGGCAAAAAGATTGTCGATAGAGGTTCCGGGCATACAGTCGACGGCGCCGGGATCCATCCATCTGGGCAGCCAACCCGATTCCTTATAAAAATTAAGGAAACCGTCGCACATATCGCGGTATTCGTCGGAGGCGATAATGGAATAGAGGGGGTAAACCGTCTTGTAGGTGTCCCAAAATCCGTTGTCGCTGTAAAGAGGACCGCCGTATACCTTGCCGTCGGCAGGGCTGTAATGCTTCTGTGCGCCGTTTTCGTCATATTCGCACATATTTCTCGGAAAAAGGAACATTCTGTAAAGGCAGCTGTAAAAGGTCTTTTTGACCTCCTCGTCGGCCTCGATTTCGATTTTGCGGAGAATTTGCTCCCATTTGTCGGCCGCCGCATTCTTCACGTCGTCCAAAGTCTTGCCGTCAAGCTCTTTAAGGTTCTGTCTTGCCTGCCCGACGCTTATAAAGGAAGTGGCAATTCTCATCTCAAAATCATCGGGAGCGCCGCAAAGAGCGATGTCGGCAAAGACATCTTCCCCTTCATATGAACCCGCAGCGGCGATTTTCTGACCGTGGCAGGTGTAAAATTCGGTGGCCTCCGCGTCGGCCTTGCAGTCAAATTCAATTGCAAAATAAAGGCCGAAATTGTCGGGCACCTCGTTGAAATGGTTGCACACCTTTCCGGTGACGGTGCCGTCGGCGTTGACCTCAATCTGCGCCGTTCCGAAAAGCTTTAAAAGAAGGCTTCTGCCCCCTTCGGCATTGTAATAATGCACCTTTGCGATTGCCGAGCGCTGCGCCGGGGAGAGGGTCACCCGCGCACGCTGGAGCTGAAAATCCACGCAAAGCTCGTGCGGAGTCATAACGGTCTTTTCGGGCACAAAGGAACTTGGGCTGCATATTCCGGATTTGGAGCTTTCGCTTCGGGGCATAAAGGTCAGAAATCCGTAGTCGCCGAGCCAGCGGTTTGAACAGTGGGTCAGCCTTATACCCGTGGTGACCCTGTCTGTGGCGTTGAAGATTTCAAGAGGATTGTGACCCCTTGTTTCCACCAAAAAGTTGTTCATGCCGAAGGGCACCGAGGTCATGGGCAGGGTGTTTCCGTTGGAGAAAAGAGGGGTGGTGTCGGTTCCCATACGGACATTGACATAATCGAGAAATTTCATAATATCTTCCTAACTCAAAAATCAGTCAGAGACGGCCGCGGAAAAACCGCAGCCGTCCCGTTTTTTAAAAAATTACTTGCCGAGATAAAGGGTGACGATTTTCTTTTTACCGACCTTGAAAACATGGCTGTTAAAGCCGATGAACTCACGGGGAATCTCGGTCATGTCGGTCATAAAGATCTTGCCGTCAAACTTAACGGCGGCTTCGGTCTCCTTATCAGACAGGTTGACGAAACGAACCACAAGTCCGCTGCCGTCCTCGCTGCGTTTAAAGGCGGAAACCTGAATTCCGTCGCCCTCAACCGACAAAGCGGGAATGTTGGAAGGAATGGAAGCCTTCGGATAGGCGTCGGGCAGATAGAAGAACTCGTGGAGCTCGCTGTCCTGTACGCAGGGGCGGCCTCCCTCGAACTTTCTGGTGTCGCAGGAGGTGTGGCACACGCTTACCGGAGCGCGGAAACGCTGAACGAGCTGAAGAATTCCCGCCGAGAAAACGTCTCCCTCAAAGGGGCAGAGCGCAAGCTCGCCTTCAATCAGTCTTATGCACTGATTTCCGGGCACTCTCCAGGTCTCGGTAACGCTTTCGGAGATAAGTCCGGTGGCGCGGATAATCGAAAATGCCAGCTTGTTTCCGTCCATATGCTCATATTCGTGAGCGCCGTTGGTAAAGACGGCAAAGCCTTTGCCGTTTTGATTTATGCTTGCGAAGGAGGTGTTGGGCAGAACCTTGCTGTAGGTTTCGATGTAATGAGCCTCCTCGCCGTGGGTAACCACATCATAGGGAATGTCGGCGGTGGAAACGTCGCTTGTCGCATCGGTGGACACAAGCACTCTTGTGCGGTGGCTCTTGGATTTATTGTCAACGGCATATTTCACGCCGACAAATTTCTCGTCCTTGCGGAGAATAATTTCAAGGCTTGCCTTGGAAACGACCTTTTCATCGGTGCGCTTTTCGGCCTTTTTGTCATAATCGACAGGCAGAAGCAGGTCATAGCTGACCTTGATGCGGCCGACATATTCGTTCTTTTCGAGAACCTCAACTGAGGTTGCGGTGCCGTCGGAAAGAATGGGGGTGTCGTTCTTGCCGGTCACGAAAACATAGGACTCGCCCGCGTCGGCAACGTCCTCAAACTTAAGAACATCGTCGATAACACGGCCGCTTGCCTTTTCGGTAAGGGTGATTTTTCCCTTTTCGTCAACGGCGACCTTGAAGTATTCGTTTTCGATTTCGGGGCAGTCGCAGCACTTGGCCGGGGTGATTTCCATGTCTCCGCAGGTTTTCTTGACAAGGAAGTTTTTGAAGGAGAAGGGAGTGATTTTTCCGGTTTTCATATAGATGTCATACTTTGTGACGTCAATGGTTCCGGGAAGGTTGATGGGGCTGAAAACGTCGATATAATCGTCGTATTTTCTTGTGGCGATAAAGTCGACCTTGTTGCCCTGCTCGTCGAAGATTTCGAAGTTGTTTATTTCGTCGCCTCTTATAAAGGTGAGCTCGGCATAGGTCATTCCGTCAAATTCCGAAGAAAGGGTATTGGCCACGGTAATGACATAATCGTCGAGAGAAGCCTCTCTGAGCACCTTGCTGTGATTTGCGGCGGCAATCATACCGCGGCGGAGAAGGTCGTTGCCGTATTCGAAAATTTCCGAATAACGGTTTTCCATGTGATAGTGGACCTCGTCGCGGCTGCATCCGCAGCTGGAGTCGTGGGGATGGTTGCGGAGCAGGTTTTTCCAGGTATAAATCAGGCGGTCATAGGGATAAAATCCGTTCATGCCGTCCTTTTCGAGCATGGAATAAAGGGGCTCGAGAACATTTTCAAGGAGCGTTTGGGCCTTAACATTGGCAACCTTGAGGTAGTGACGGGAGGAAAGGGTTCCCTTGAGAATTTCCCAATCGTGGCCGCTTCTGAGCTCGTTTTCGTGAACGGGCAGCTTGATGTCGTTTTCCTTGACAAACTTGTCGACGGCCTTGACATAGTCGTCCATGTTATACTGCATAATGGCCTCGTCCTCGGGAAGCTTTTTCTGAACCTCCTCGAGAATGGGAAGAAGATCGGCCTGGGGCTCGAGATGGTCAACGCCGTTCATGAGCAGCAGGTAAGGCGTGAAGGTGAATTCGTTGTCAAAGCAGGCGGCAATGCTCTCAACATATTTATAGGCCTTGTCGATGTCGGCCGAAAAACGCTGGGCATTGTTGTACCAATGACGCATATGTATTGCGAGAGCCTCGGTTCCGTCGGCACCCTTCCAAATAAACTCGGTGGGAGAGGGTTTGCGCTGAACCTTACCCTCGGCGTCGCGGTAATACTCGCTGAAACCGCGGCCGAAAACGAAATTGTGAATTCCGAAGTTGTCAAGAATTTGGGGGAGCTGGGAAATGTTGCCGAACTGGTCGGGAGCGTAACCGATTCCGCCGCTTGCGCCGAACTCGGTGGTCAGCTTTTTACCCTCGAGCAGGTTTCTGACAGTGGACTCGCCGCTTGTGAGATAAAAGTCGTTCTGAAGATACCAAGGTCCGACAATTATGCGGCGGTTTTTAATGTGCTGCATAAGAATTGCTTTTTTCTCGGGACGGACGGCAAGATAGTCCTCAAGCACAACGGTCTGTGCGTCCATGTGGAATACATAATCGGGATTTTTTTCGAGAATAATGAGCAGTCTGTCGAACAGGTCGGTCAGACGGTTGCGGAAAAGCTCCAGGGGAGCATACCATTCTCTGTCCCAATGTGTATGGGAAATAACGCAAAAAACTTTTTTCATTTTTCTAAACAACTCCTTACGGAAAACTATACGGTTCGAGACCTTTCTCTTTCGTGAATGTTAACATATAAGAACCTTTAAGTCAACCTTTTTCCAAGGGTTTTTTCGTTATTTAACCACATTTTCGCGGTGTGAACGGGCGGCGGGCACGGTTTTTATTTACTTTTGCGCCGAGGAGTGATAAAATGTTGTTTATGAAGTTAAAAGAACGTTTTTTAAGAATTCTTTTCCCGTCCCGCTGTATAGGCTGTGATCGGGTCATATCATTCGGAAGCGACCTTTGTCCCTCCTGCGCCGAGTCCCTTTGCAAGACCGAAATCGACCTGGCCGACGCCTGCAAAAACTGCGGAGCTCCGAAAGAGCTTTGCACCTGCAAAAACGGCGCCTTCGAATTCGACGGCGCCGTTTCGGCCTTTATTTACGACGGAGCGGTAAAAAACGCCGTGAGGACTTTTAAGGCGAAGGGCAATCTTCAGCCGGCCGATTTTCTCGCAAGCCGCATTGTTTCGGCCTATTCGGCCTCCGGTTTTCCCCTCCCCGACTTTATAACCTGCGTTCCCGTGACCAAAAGGGAATTTGCGTCAAGGGGATACAGTCCCGCAAGACTTCTTGCAAAGGCGGTTTCCAAAAAGCTTGGCGTTCCTTTTGAGCAAAACGCTCTTTCAAAAATTTATGACACGGTTCCCCAGCGGTCACTTCCCAAGGCGCTGAGAAACGGCAACATATTCGGCGTTTTCGAGGCAGATACCGACATGGTTTTCGCAAGAACGGTGCTGCTGATCGACGACGTAATGACAACGGGTTCCACCGTGAACGAATGTGCGAAAATGATGAAGCTTGCAGGCGCATACAAGGTGTTTTGCGCCGTGGCGGCAAAGGCCGTTTTCAGCGGCGGGGAGGAGCAGGAAAATGACTGAGATACTGGCGCCCGTGGGAGGGCGCAAACAGCTTGAGGCCGCCGTGCGTTCGGGTGCCGACGCAGTATACTTCGGCGCAAAGGACTTTAACGCGCGCAGAAACGCCGAAAATTTCGACTCGCTTTACGACACGGTGAAATACTGCCATGAGCGCGGGGTCAAGGCCCACATCACCCTAAACACACTTTTCACCGACAGAGAAACCGAACGGCTTATCTCCCTTGCAAAGGAAATTGCAAATTCGGGTGCCGACGCCGTCATTGTTCAGGATCTCGGCGCCGCAAAAATACTTAAAGAATGTGTGCCGAATCTTTCGCTGCACGCCTCAACGCAGCTTGCCGTTCATGACATTTACGGCGCAAAGCAGCTTGAGAGCATGGGATTTTCCCGAGTCGTTCTCTCCCGTGAGCTTTCCCTTTCGGAAATCGAACATATTGCCAAAAACACCTCTCTTGAAACGGAGGTTTTCATTCACGGGGCTCTTTGTATGTCGGTGTCGGGCTGCTGCTACCTTTCATCCATGCTCGGGGGGCGAAGCGGCAACCGCGGCCTTTGCGCCCAGCCCTGCCGACTTGATTTTAAATCGGGTGAACGGCATTTTGCCCTTTCGCTCAAGGATATGTGCCATATTGAATATATAAAAGAGCTTGAAAAGGCGGGCGTATGCTCCTTTAAAATCGAAGGGCGCATGAAACGTCCCGAATATGTCGCGGCGGCGGTGAACGCCTGCATCGCGGCGAAAAACGGGCAAAAGCCCGACCTTGACACCTTAAGAAAGGTGTTTTCCCGAAGCGGCTTTACAGACGGATATATAACCGGGCAAAGAAATCTTGAAATGTTCGGACACAGAACAAAGGACGACGTTGTGTCGGCCGAAAAGGTGTTTTCAAAGCTGTCGGAGCTTTATAAAAACGAATATAAGCGGCTGCCTCTCGACGCATTCCTGACCGTAAAGGAAAACACGCCCTCCTCTTTAACGCTTACCTCGGAAAAGGGTACGGTAACGGCATTCGGAGCGGTTCCTTTCCCTGCGGTCAACCGCCCGCTCGACGCCCAAACGGCAAAAAAGCAGATTTCAAAGACCGGAGGGACTCCCTTCTTTATAGATAATTTCGAGCTTGACTGCGGCGAAAATCTCATGCTGCCGCTGCCCGCATTAAACGCCCTGCGCCGAGAGGCGGTCAAAAAGCAATCGGAGCTTTTTGCGGCCGTAACGGCTCATAAATTTACCGACTGCGATTTCACTCAAAAGGCCCATGCCGCAGGAAAATGCAGATACATTATCCGAGGGGAAAGCTTTGCGCAGCTTGAAAGCGTGAAAACCGCCGAAGGCTACATTCTTTCCGTTGACAGAATTCTCGAAAGCCCCGAAAAAGCGGAAGATTTCGGCGAATTTCTTTACGGAGAACTTCCCGCCCTCACCTTTGACCGCAAAGACCTCGAAGAAAAGCTTGAAAAGCTCAAAAGCCTCGGCATAACAACACTTTCGACCGAAAACATCGGCGGAATATATCTTGCGAAAAAGCACGGCTTTAAAATACATTGCGGTCACGGGCTTAACATTCTCAATTCCCTTTCTCTGAAAAGCCTTGAAGAGCTCGGCGTCGGTTCGGCCACCGTTTCCTTTGAACTTGACGCAAAGAGCATCGAAAACCTCGGCGGCAGCGTCGAAAGAGGAATTATCGGCTACGGATACCTTCCGCTCATGCGTTTCCGAAACTGCCCGGCAAAAAGGCAAAACGGCTGCGGCGGCTGCCCCGGGTTAAACACCCTCACCGACCGCAAGGGCATAGATTTTCCCGTTCTCTGCTCGTCAAAACGCTATTCCACACTACTCAATTCCCGACCGCTTGTGCTTTGCGGAAAAGAAATTCGCGGAATTGACTTTATGACGCTGTATTTCACAACCGAGACGCCGGAAAAGTGCAGGCAAATATTCGACGCTTATAAAAGCGGCACCTCCCTTTCGGGAGAAAAAACAGGCGGACTTTATTTCAGGGAGTTGTTATGATGAAAAAAACCGAATTGCTCGCTCCTGCGGGAGACATGGAAACCCTAAGAACGGCGCTGCGTTTCGGAGCCGACGCGGTTTATATCGGAGGCCCCTTTATGCAGCTTCGGGCAAGCGCCTCGGCCTTTTCGGAGGAAAGTATCGCACAGGCTGTGAAGGAAACCCATTCACTCGGCAAAAAGCTTTACGTCACGGTCAACTCCTTTGCCAAAAACGGCGAAATCGAGCAAATAAAATCCTATGCAAAAAGGCTTTACGATTTATCCGTTGACGCCGTTATTGTGTCGGATCTCGGGGCGGTTTGCGCAATAAAGGAGGCTGCTGCAGACCTCGAAATCCACATAAGCACCCAGGCCAACTGCCAAAACTATGCCACGGCTCTCGCCTACTACAATATGGGAGCCAAAAGAATCGTCACCGGACGGGAAATGACTCTTGAGGAAATTGCCGAAATGAGAAGTAAAATCCCCGACGACATGGAGATCGAGGCCTTTGTTCACGGCGCCATGTGTATGTCCTATTCGGGACGGTGCTTTTTAAGCCCCTATCTTTCGGGGCGCAGCGGCAACCGCGGCGAATGTACCCAGCCCTGCCGATGGAGCTATCACATCACCGAAATGAAACGGCCGGGGGAGTTTTTTCAAATTGAAGAAACAGACTCCGGCACCAACATTTTAAGCTCGAGAGACATGAACTGCATGGATATTATCGACGACATGACGGCGGCGGGAATTACCTCATTTAAAATCGAGGGCCGCATGAAAACGCCGTACTACGTCGCCACCGTCGTTTCGGCCTATCGAAAAAGACTTGACGGCTGTACCGACCTTGACGCACTTAATCACGAGCTTGACTGCATAAGCCACCGTCCCTACTGCACGGGATTTTACCTCGGAGAGCTTAAAAAATACCGTCCCGACGAGCAGGTTCCTTATATAAGCGAATGTACCTTTGCGGGAGTGGTAAAGGGCTTTGAAAACGGAATTCTCACGGCGGAGCAAAGGGGCAAATTTTCGGTGGGTGACACACTTGAAATTCTTTCCCCCGACATCTTCGGAAAAAGCTTTAAGGTCGGCGAAATAGTCAATTCAGACGGAGAGAGCGTTCAAAGCGCCCCCCATGCGCAGGAAATCGTCAAAATCCCGTGTCCGTTTGAACTGTCAAGCGGCGACATTTTGCGGCTCCCCAAAAATTAAGAAAAGCCGAACGGAAAGAAATTTTCCGTTCGGCTTAATTTTATTTTACGACCTTTACTCCGTCGGCGTCGAGCACAAAGCCCGAAATTTCCTCGTCGCAGTTGTCGATTATGGCGGAGGCTATTTTGTCCTCCACCTCTCTTCTGACGGCGTTTCTCAGGTCTCTCGCTCCTCTCGTTCCGCCGAAAGCCTCCTTTGCAAGAGACTTTTCGACTTGTTCGTCCCACGAAAGAGTGTAGCCCTTTTCGGCAAGCGGCTCTTTAAGTTCTGAAAGCATAAGTCCTGCGATTTTTTCATAGTCCTCAAGGGTCAGCGGATTGAAACAGACAACCTCGTCGACCCTTCCGATAAACTCGGGGCGAAGGAATCCCTTGAGAGCCTTCATGGTCTTGTCGGAGGACATCTGACTGACACTTTGGCCGAAACCGAGGCTTGTACCCGCTCCGCTTCCGGCGTTTGTGGTCATGACAATGACGGTGTTTTCAAACCCGACGGTTCTGCCGTGGGCGTCGGTTATGCGGCCGTCGTCGAGAATTTGAAGAAGAATGTTCATAACGTCGGGATGAGCCTTTTCGATTTCGTCGAAAAGTATGACCGAATAGGGCTTTCTTCTCACCTTTTCGGTGAGCTGTCCCGCCTCGTCATAGCCCACATATCCGGGAGGAGAACCGATTATTCTCGACACCGAATGTTTTTCCATAAACTCGGACATATCAAGACGTATGAGCGTTTCGGGGGTGTCGAAAAGCTCCTTGGCAAGCACCTTGACAAGCTCGGTTTTTCCCACACCGGTGGGGCCCGCAAAAATAAAGGACGCGGGGCGCCTTCTTGCGCTTATCTGAACCCTCGAGCGGCGGACGGCCTTGGCCACAAGGCTTACAGCCTCGTCCTGTCCGATGATTTTTTCCTTAAGCCTGTCCTCAAGACCCTTAAGACGTTTTATGTCGCTTTGTCTGACCTTTGCGGCGGGAATTCCGGTCCACAGCTCGATAACCTTGGCAAGGTCGTCCTCGGTCACCCTTCCGCCCTTTGCCTTTTTGCCCAGCTCATCGGCCTCGCCGCCCTTTGCGGCAAGCTCGGTCTTGACGGCGGCGATCCTCTCAAAATCAGGGTTTTCGGTTTCGCTTTCAAGCTCCTCAAGCTCGGTATTTAGGGCGGACAGCTCCTTATTTACGGTATAAAGTCTGTCGGCCGCCTTATTTCTCAGCGCGGCGCAGGCGCAGGACTCGTCAAGAAGGTCGATGGCCTTATCGGGCAAAAACCTGTCGTTTATATATCGTTCGGAAAGCGTCACGGCCTGACGGATGATACCGTCGGAAAGGGTCACTCCGTGATATTTTTCATAGTATTCCTTAATTCCCGTGAGCACGGCGACGGTGTCCTCCACCGACGGCTCCTCGATTTTGACGGGTTGGAACCGGCGCTCAAGAGCGCTGTCCTTTTCAATGTGTTTGCGGTATTCGTTAAAGGTGGTGGCGCCGATAACCTGAACCTCACCTCTCGAAAGGGCGGGTTTCAAAATGTTGGCGGCATTCATGGAGCCTTCGCTGTCTCCCGTTCCCACAAGAGAATGAACCTCGTCTATAAAGAGAATTATATTTCCCTCGCGCTTTACCTCGTCGATAAGCCCCTTAATGCGGCTTTCAAACTGGCCTCTGAACTGAGTCCCCGCCACGAGAGCGGTCATGTCGAGAAGGAATATTTCCTTATCCATAAGCTTTGCGGGCACTTCGCCGGCCGCGATTTTAAGGGCAAGTCCCTCTGCAATGGCGGTTTTGCCGACGCCCGGTTCGCCTATCAGACAGGGGTTGTTCTTGGTTCGGCGGGAGAGAATTTGAATGACCCTGTAAAGCTCTCTGTCCCGTCCGATTATGCGGTCAAGCTCGCCGCTTCTCGCCTTTCCGGTAAGGTCGGTGCAATAAAGATTAAGGTATTTTCTCTTTTTTTGGTTTTTCTTTTTGTCTTTTTTCTTTCCGTCAGCCTCTTTGGAGACCTCTTGTTCCTCTTGGCTTTCGGGATTTGCGTTTCCGCCGAAGAACTGATTCATCATGCCCGGGAAGGTGGCGGCACCGCCGAGCTCAAAACCGTTTGCGACGTCTGCGTAACCTCCTCCTCGGCCGTGAAGATTGTTACTTCCATGCCCGAAAAGGACATTCTTTTCATTCCCGACATAAACCTCGGAACTTATATCAAAAATCAGCTTCCCGACAAAAACATCAAGCTGGTTCACGGCGGTTGCCCGACCCATGCGAAAATGGAGGTCAGAGATGTGGAAAAGGCCAAGGCGGCTCATCCGAACGCTCTTTTCCTTGTTCATCCCGAATGTATTCCCGAGGTTGTGGCTCTTGCCGATTATGTCGGCTCCACCAGCGGAATTATGGAATATGCGAAAAATTCCGACGCAAAGGAATTTATAATCGGAACCGAAAACAGCATAACCGAGCATCTCGAATACGATTGCCCCGATAAGAAATTTTATCCCCTTTCAAAGGACCTTGTGTGCCACAATATGAAGATAACCACCCTTGCCGACCTGCTTAATTGCTGCAAAGAGGGCGGCGAGGAAATCATTCTTGACGAAAAGACCCGTCTTGCCGCAAAGAAATGTATCGACAAGATGATAGAATACGGCGGCTGATATGGCAAAAAAAGCGCTGATTGCCATGAGCGGCGGGGTGGACAGTTCGGTTGCCGCCGCCCTGACCGTTGAGGCGGGATATGAATGTATGGGCGTCACCATGAAGCTTTATGACAACGGCGACGTCAATGTTACAAGCGAAAAGGCCTGCTGCACCCTTTCCGATTCGGAGGACGCCGCAAGCGTTTGCCGCCGTCTCGGAATTCCCTACCGCGTCTTTAATTTCACCGACGATTTTTCTTCCCGCGTTATCGACCGTTTTGTCGACTGCTATAAAAAAGGCGAAACCCCAAATCCCTGTATCGACTGCAACCGTTTTATGAAGTTCGAAAAGCTTTATAACCGAGCCGAGCTTCTTGAATTCGACAAAATCGTTACGGGGCACTATGCACGGGTGGTGTTTGACGGGGAAAGCGGTAAATATCTTCTCAAAAAGGCGAAAAATCTTGACAAGGACCAGTCCTATGTGCTTTATTTTCTGACTCAGGAGCAGCTTGCCCGCACCCTTTTCCCTCTCGGCGAATTCGAGTCAAAGGACGAGGTAAGAGCCCTTGCCGAGCAGAGAGGCTTTGTCAACGCCAAAAAGCATGACAGCCAGGATATTTGCTTTGTCCAAAACGAGTCCTACGGAGACTTTATCGAGCGCTATGCGGGGCTGAAATTCCCCGAGGGCGATTTTGTGGACGAAAACGGAAAGGTGCTCGGACGTCACAAGGGGCTTATTCGGTATACGACGGGTCAGCGAAAAGGTCTCGGTCTTGCCCTGCCCGCCCCCCTTTATGTCAAGGAAAAGGACATCGAGCACAACAGGGTAGTGCTTTGCCCCGAAAGCGGGCTTTATACAAAAACCGTTTTTGCAAACAATTTTAACTTTGTGTCGGGTTCCGATTTTTCGGAGCCGACAAGGGTGACCGCAAAACCCAGATACAGGGCAAAGGAGGCTGCCGCCACGGCCGAGGTTTCGGTTGACGGAAGAGTGAAAATCGTTTTTGACGAGCCCCAGCGCGCCGTCACGACGGGTCAGGCCGTCGTTCTCTATGACGGGGATACCGTGCTCGGCGGCGGAACCATAATCTCGGCGGAATAGCATCGGAGTGAAAGGAAAATGCTTCACTTTTTGAACGACTATTCCGAGGGTGCCGCTCCCGAAATAATAGAGAGCCTTGCCAAAAGCAACGGGGTTTTTCAGCCCGGCTACGGCGAGGATGAGTATTGCGCGAAAGCCAAGGAAAAGATTCGTTCGGCGCTCAAAAACGACAGGGCCGAAATCTTTTTTCTGACGGGCGGAACTCAAACCAACAAAACCGTAATATCCGCGCTGCTTAAATCCTTTGAAGGGGTCGTTGCCGCCGAGTCGGCTCACGTTTCCACCCACGAGGCGGGGGCGATTGAAAGCTCCGGGCACAAGGTTATAACCCTTCCCGAAAAATTCGGAAAAATTTCGGCAGAGGATTTGCAAGGTTTTCTTTCGGATTTTTATGCCGACAAAAATCACGGGCATACGGTTTTCCCGGGAATGGTTTATCTTTCCCACCCCACCGAGTACGGAACTCTCTATTCGGCGGCCGAGCTTGAGGAAATACACGGCATATGCGAAAAATTCGGTCTGCCTCTTTATATCGACGGTGCCCGCCTTCTTTGCGGGGTTACTGCGGCGGGAGCCGACGTTACACTTGAAAACATTTCGTCTCTTTGCGATGCTTTTTATATCGGAGGAACCAAGGCGGGAGCTCTTTGCGGCGAAGCGGTGGTTTTCCCGAGGGGCAACGCTCCCGCCCACTTTTTCACCCATATCAAGCAGCAGGGGGCTCTCCTTGCCAAGGGGCGTCTGCTCGGCCTTCAGTTTAACGCTCTTTTTACCGACCGCCTTTATGAAAGGCTTGCGAAAAACGCTCTTGAAACCGCCGAAATCATAAGAAACGGTTTTGCCGAAAAGGGCTATGAGTTTTATGCACAAAACCCCACAAATCAGATTTTTGTCATAATGAGCGACGAAAAAATAAAGGAGCTGTCGGAAAAGGTTGTTTTCGGAGTTTGGCAAAAGCGGCATAACGGGCGCTCGGTTGTCAGATTTGTGACATCCTTTGCCACTTCAGCGAAAGACGCGGCGGCTCTCATCCGGCTTATATAGGCCGAAAAATAAAAAAACGGCGAATTTTGAAAATTTCTCTTGACAAATGCTCCTATAGTTATTATAATAGTGGAGCGGTTGTGAGTTGAACACATCGCCAAAGGCATGTGGCCCGGTAGTTCAGCTGGTTAGAACGCTAGCCTGTCACGCTAGAGGTCGTGGGTTCGAGTCCCATCCGGGTCGCCATTTCCGGCTCTGTAGCTCAGTTGGTAGAGCAGTGGACTGAAAATCCACGTGTCACTGGTTCGATTCC
>URYV01000001.1 GCA_900552285.1 uncultured Oscillospiraceae bacterium | reverse complement strand
AAAAAAATTCAAAAGGTATTTACTACACAAACGGAAACTACGAAGCTTTTGCTCGACCAGAAAAACCAGCTGGTGTAGATAATAAGAATGCGTATATCGTTGGTAGTGGATTGGCTAAACAAAAAGACTATCGAAACCCTGCAGGGCGGTCATATCCATATTGTAGAGCCGGGTCTGCAGGAAGCATTTGAAAAGGCTGTTGCACACGGTCATCTGCATTTTTCCGAAGAGCTTGGCAAGTCCGATGTATTTTATATTTCGGTGCCGACGCCGTTCTTCAAGGACGAGAACGGCAGCCACAAGGCCGATCTGCGCTTTGTAGAGTCTGCAGGCCGTATGGCAGGCAAGGTGCTCGAGCCGTCCAATCTGGTCATTCTGGAGTCCACCGTGCCGCCGCACACCTCCGAGATGCTCGCACGTGTACTGAGCGAGGAATCCGGCATCCCGATGAATGAGATTCACGTTGCACATTGTCCGGAGCGCGTTATCCCGGGCAACATGATGTACGAGCTGAAGAACAATGACCGTATCGTCGGCGCCCGCACGCCGGAGGCTGCTGAAATGGCGGCATCCATCTATGAGAAGGTGCTTGAAAAGGGTGTCGTTCACAAGACCGACGACCTGACCGCCGAAATGTGCAAGCTGACCGAGAACACCTTCCGTGATGTCAATATCGCTTACGCAAACGAGCTGTCCGTCATCTGCGACAAGATGGGCATTGACGTTTTTGAGCTGATCAAGCTGGCAAACTGCCATCCGCGCGTTAACATCCTGACCCCGGGTGTCGGCGTTGGCGGCCACTGCATCGCAGTTGACCCGTGGTTTATCTACGAGCAGTTCCCGGCGGAGGCAAAGGTTATCCTTGCGGCACGCGAGCGCAACGAGAACAAGCCGCACTTCATCGCTGACAAGGTTGTAGCAAAGATGAAGAAGGTAACCGACACGGTCGGCGTGCTCGGCCCGCCATGGAGACGGTGACAAATCAGTATCTCGGCGGCGATGCAACCCTTGCCTGCTCGGCCGACACACAAAAGGAAATAGACAAAAAGGTGGTTGAAACGGTAAAAGCCGAGCACAAAAAGGCCAAGGCCCTCCTCGAGGCAAACCGCGCAAAGCTTGACGAGCTTGCAAACTATCTTTATGAAAAGGAAACCATCACCGGCGCCGAATTCATGAACATTCTCGGCAAATAAATCAAAACTCGTTTTCCGCTCCCAAAGTAAGCTTTGGGGGCGGTTTTTGATTATTATCACGGCTTTTTACCCATTATATGTGCGAAAAGGTCAGACAAAGGTCAAATTCTTTCGAAAAAATTTTTTAAATCCCCGATTGCCGAAAATCTTTGTTTTCCCAGTATTTATGCGGGTTTCGGCGCGTCGGAATTTTGTCGCTCGCCGCAATTTGTGAACAATTTGTAAATTTGACTATATTTGACCTTGACATTCTTTGACCTTTGCTGTATACTGTGTAACAGAAAGAGAAAAAAGGAGCTTGAGGGCTTCGGGAAAGGCTTTGAAAGTTCCCTTCGGGCACAAAGAGGTGCCGACCGAAAGGGAGCGAAAGAGCCGAAAGCCCGGCCTTGAATTCCTCTCAAAATATTGAAAAGAGTTGAACGGAAAAATGAGAATGAGCGATATGGTGGCACAAAGAATTTTGGAGCTGCTTAAGGAGCAGGACGGCTTTGCCGAAATAAAAAGAGGCGAGCTTGCCGAGGACCTCGGGTGCGTGCCCAGTCAGATAAATTATGTGCTGACCTCGCGGTTCACGCCCGAGCACGGATACACCGTCGAAAGCCGCAGAGGCGGCGGCGGATATATCCGCATAACCCGAGTCAAGGTCGACCGCTCCACCGCCGTCATGCATCTTGTCAACTCCATCGGCGACAGCATTGACTTTGCCACCGCAAAGGCGGTTGTGGGAAATCTTTCCGAACAGGGATTTATCTCCCGCGACAGCGCGTCGGTCATGCTGGCGGCAATGAACGATCATTGCTATCGGGGGCTTCCCCCGCAGGTGCGAAACGCCCTTCGCGCCAACATCTTAAAACAAATGCTCATAAGCTGAATGAAAGGAAGATATATATGCTTTGTGAAAAATGCGGAAAAAGACAGGCAACCACACACATCAAAAAATCCATAAACGGAGTTTACGAAGAACATCATTATTGCAGTAAATGCGCCGCCGAAAACGGAGTGGAAAGCTTCCCCTCCTTCGGCGCCTTCGGAGAAAACGGACTGTTTTCCTCGCTGCTGGGTCTGCCCTTCTCGGCACCCGCTCAGCGATCGGCCTCCGACGCGGTACGCTGCCCCTCCTGCGGAACCTCCTTTGCCGAAATATCCCAAAGCGGCAGAGTGGGCTGCGCGAAATGCTATGACACCTTCAGAAAGCAGCTGCTCCCCACCGTCGAGAGGATTCACGGCAGAGCCACCCATGTGGGCAAGGCTCCCGAAACCGAGCTCACCGAAGAGGACAAACGGGAAATGAAGCTTTCCGAGCTTAAAAACAAGCTGAACGCCGCAGTTGAGGCTCAGGAATACGAGCAGGCGGCAAAATACCGCGACGAAATAAAGGAAATGGAGGGCGAACAAAATGAGCAGAAATAAATGGTATGAAAAAAGCGGACCCGAGGGCGACATCATCGTCAGCACACGCGTCCGTCTCGCAAGAAACCTTAAGGATTATCCCTTCCCCTCAAGAATGACCGCCGACCAGATAAACTGCGTTAACAAGGCGGTTTGGGACGCCGTTCCCGACAAGGAAAACTATGATTTTGTCGAGCTTTCCTCTCTTTCGTCGGCCGAGCGGTTGGCTCTTTGTCAGCAGCACCTCATAAGCCCCGAATTTGCCGAAAAGAACGACGGCCGCGCAGTCATAATGAATAAAGACCGCTCGATTTGCATAATGCTTTGCGAGGAGGATCATGTCCGTATTCAGGTGCTGTGCGCCGGATTTGACCTTAAAGAGGCCTACGGAGCCGCCGAAAAAATCGAGTCGGCACTCGAAAAGAAGCTGCACTTTGCCTTTGACAAGGATTTAGGCTATCTCACCGAATGCCCCACAAATCTCGGCACCGGCATGAGAGCGTCGGTCATGATTCACCTGCCCGCTCTTGAGGCGGCAAACGGTATTGAGGCATTGAGCCGCGCGGTCGGCAAAATCGGTCTGACGCTGCGCGGAACCTACGGAGAGGGCTCGGGAGCCGACGGCTCGCTTTATCAGCTGTCAAACCAGATAACCCTCGGTATCGACGAAAAATCGGCAATCGAAAATCTTTCGGCCGTCACAAAGCAGGTTACCGAAAAGGAGCTTGCCGCCCGCAAAACGGTGAACAGAGACTCCCTTGAGGACACCGTTTACCGCTCGCTGGGACTGCTTAAAAGCGCACGGATGCTGTCGGGAGCCGAGCTTTCGAAGCACCTGTCAAACCTCCGTCTCGGAGGCGCAATGGGCATGGAGGACATCCCCTCCCCCGAAATTCTCAACACCCTTGAAAACGAGCTTTGCTCCGGCGAAATTGCCGCAAAAAACAAGGACTGCAACACCCCCGAAAAGCGGGACAAAATCCGTGCCGCCGCCGTTCGGGAAAAACTGAAATAATTATTTTTCATCCTTTTAAAGGAGTTGATTTGTATGTATAAATTCAACGGATTTACCGAAAAGGCCAACAGAGCCTTAAACCTTGCAATAGAAAAGGCCGAAACCATGGGTCACACCTACATCGGCAGCGAGCACCTGCTGCTCGGTATTCTTGCCGAGGGCACCGGCGCGGCCGCAACCCTTTTGGCCTCCGAGGGAATAACCGAGGAGAAGGTTGCCGAGCTGCTTGCCGAAAAGGTCGGAGAGGGACTTCCCACAAGTCTTTCCCCCGACGACTTCACACCCCGCTCCAAACGAATTCTCGAAATGTCCATTGCCGCCGCCCGCTCGATTTCGGGAGGATATGTGGGCACCGAGCACATACTGCTCGCCATTATCGAGGAGGGCCAGAGCTATGCCGTCGCATTCCTTAAAGAGCTCGGCGTAAACCCCGAGGAGCTTTCCTCCAAAATTCTCTCGGCCTCGGAGGGCTTTTCGGGCGCCGGAAAGAGTGCGTCCGCAGGCAAAAAGTCGGACGGGAAATGCCCCACCCTTGACAAATTCGGCAGAGATCTCACCGCCGAGGCAAAGGCCGGAAAAATCGACCCCGTCATCGGCAGAGGCGAGGAAATTCAGCGTGTTATACAAATTCTCACCCGCCGCACCAAAAACAATCCCTGCCTTATCGGCGAGCCCGGCGTCGGTAAAACGGCAATTGCCGAGGGTCTTGCCCTTAAAATCGCCGACGGCGAGGTGCCGGAAATTCTCGAAAACAAGCGGGTGGTCTCCCTCGACCTTACCGGCATGGTGGCCGGCACCAAATACAGAGGCGACTTTGAGGAGCGCATAAAAACCGCACTTGACGAGGTCAAAAAGAGCGGCGACGTCATTCTTTTCATCGACGAGCTGCACACCATTGTGGGAGCGGGCTCGGCCGAAGGCTCCACCGACGCCGCAAACATCTTAAAGCCCTCTCTTGCCCGCGGCGAGCTTCAGGTCATCGGCGCAACCACCCTTAACGAATACCGCAAATACATCGAGAAGGACGCCGCACTCGAGCGCCGTTTCCAGCCCGTCACGGTGGGCGAACCCACCGAGGAGGAGGCCGTGGAAATTCTTAAGGGACTCAGGGACAAATACGAGGCTCATCACCACGTTAAAATCACCGACGAGGCCATAAACGCCGCCGTAAAGCTTTCCTCTCGCTATATTTCCGACCGTTATCTCCCCGACAAGGCCATTGACCTTATCGACGAGGCCGGCTCGAGGGTCAAGCTGCAAAGCATGACTCCCCCCGAAAACATCCGACTTCTTGAGGACGAGATAAAGACAATTTCGGCCGAAAAGACCGCCAGCGTCAACGCTCAGGATTTTGAGGGCGCCGCAAAGCTGCGCGACAGAGAAAAGGAAAAAACCGAACAGCTTAAAAAGCTTAAGGAACAGTGGCACGAAAGCAACCGCCATGCGGGCGGCGAAGTGACTGCCGAGGAAATCGCCGAAATCGTATCGGGCTGGACGGGAATTCCCGCCACCACCCTTACCGAGGAGGAGGGGCAGAAGCTGCTCCGTCTTGAGGACACCCTCCACAAACGTCTTGTGGGACAGGACGAGGCCGTCAGCGCCGTGTCGAGAGCAATCCGCCGCGGCAGGGTCGGTCTTAAAGACCCCAAGCGCCCCACCGGCTCATTCCTTTTCCTCGGGCCTACCGGCGTCGGTAAAACCGAGCTGTGCAAGACCCTTGCCGAGACAATGTTCGGCAGCGAAAACGCCGTCATACGCTTTGATATGTCGGAATATATGGAAAAGCACACGGTGTCCCGTCTTGTGGGTTCGCCTCCCGGATATGTGGGATATGACGAGGGCGGTCAGCTTACCGAGGCCGTCCGCAGAAAGCCTTACAGCGTGGTGCTCTTTGACGAGATCGAGAAGGCTCATCCCGACATTTTCAACATCCTGCTGCAAATTCTCGACGACGGCGTGCTCACCGATTCCCAGGGTCGCAAGGTCAACTTCAAAAACACCGTCATAATCATGACCTCCAACGTCGGCGCGCGGGCCATCAGCGAGCAGAAAAGCCTCGGATTCGGCGACAAGGACACGGCGGCAAAGGACGACAAAACCATTAAGGACGAGGTTATGACCGCCCTTAAGGCTCAGTTCCGCCCCGAATTCCTCAACCGAATCGACGACATCATCGTCTTTAAGCAGCTTGAAAAGGACGACATCACCGAAATCGCCCGCCGACTTCTCAAGGTGTTGTCCGACCGTATCTTCGACAACATGGAGATCACCCTGTCCTTTACCGAAAAGGCGGTGGAAAAGCTTGCCGACGCGGGCTTTGACAAGGTTTACGGCGCACGTCCTCTCCGCCGAGCCATTCAAAACGCCATTGAGGATTCGCTGTCGGAGGAAATTCTGTCCGGCAAGATAAAGAGAGGCGACACCGTCCTTTGCGACGCAACCGACGAAGGCTATTCCTTCACTCCCGCCGCCTCGGCAAAACCGACCGGCGACGCCGAAAAGAGCGGAGAAAAATAAAGGAACAGCGCACTTTGCCAAATAAAAACGGCCGTCGACCGACCGCCGTTTATAAAACCGAGAGCAGCCGCAAAAGGCGAATTGCCCCAAGCTGCACAGACGGTGCAAAAAAGCCTGCCTGATGCAGCAAATTAAATTTTAAGAAACAAACCGATTTCGTTTTTCAAGCGGAGTCGGTTTTGTTTTTTTATAGGTTTTTTCGAAAGAAAATGCCCTGTTTTCGGTTAATACACGGGACGAGTCTTTCAGCATGATTTTTCTTGACTTTTTTTTGTGTATATATTATATTATATTATATATGTACATTGCGGTAGTGTCGGTAATTGTATTCGGCGATACACCACTCTTCCGCGGTACCCTTTGACCGGGCTTCGACCGCAGGCCCGTTTGCGGCATTACACATCTTGACGAATTTTGCCGAAAAATTGCGGTTAATATATAGGAGGTGTAAACACCCATGGACATCGTATCGCTACTGATCGGCTTTGCGGTCGGCGGGCTTGTTTTCGGAATCGCATGTTTCTTCGCCGGAATAAGCCACCGCAAGAAAAAAGCCGAGGGTATCCTTGGGTCCGCAGAGGAAGAGTCCAAGCGGATACTCAATGACGCTCTCAAAAACGCCGAAGCCAAGAAAAAGGAAACCATTCTTGAGGCAAAGGATGAAATTCATCGTTTGCGAACCGAATCCGACAAGGAAAACCGCGAGCGCCGCAGCGAGCTGCAGCGTCAGGAGCGCAGGCTCCAGCAAAAGGAGGAGTCTCTCGACAAGAAAACCGACAACATCGAGAAAAAAGAGGACGCCCTCCGCGCCCGTCAAAAGGAAATCGAAAGCCGCTTGAATGAGGCCGAAGAGCTTAAAAAGCGCCAGTTTGAAATGCTGGAACGTATTTCCGGTCTGACCACCGAGCAGGCAAAGGATTATCTGCTCAAAAATCTTGAGGGCGAGCTTGACCACGACAAGGCCCTGCTTATCCGAGAGTATGAACAGCGTCTTAAAGACGAGGCGGACGAAAAGAGCCGTCACATTTTATCCCAATGCATACAACGCTGTGCAGCCGACCATTCCTCCGAGGCTACCGTTTCGGTGGTGCCGCTGCCCAACGATGATATGAAAGGCCGCATAATCGGCCGCGAGGGACGGAACATCCGTGCCATAGAGACCGCCACCGGCGTCGACCTTATTATCGACGACACTCCCGAGGCAATCACCCTTTCCTGCTTCGAACCGGTTCGCCGCGAAATTGCCCGACTGACCCTTGAAAAGCTTATTGCCGACGGACGTATTCACCCCGCCCGCATTGAGGACATGGTGGAAAAGGCCAGACGCGAGGTGGAGCACACCATCAAAAAAGAGGGCGAACGCGCCGTTCTTGAGGTTGGTATTCACAACATACATCCCGAGCTTGTTAAGCTGCTCGGAAAGCTCCACTACCGTACAAGCTACGGTCAGAATGTGCTTAACCACTCCCTTGAGGTCTCCTATCTTTCGGGACTTCTTGCGGCAGAGCTGGGTGAGGACGAAACTCTTGCCCGCCGCGCGGGACTTCTTCACGACATCGGCAAGGCGCTTGACCACGAAATGGAAGGCTCCCACATTCAGCTGGGCGTTGAGGTGGCCAAGAAATATCACGAAAGCGAAGCCGTTGTTCACGCAATCCACGCCCATCACGGCGACGTGGAGGCCAAGACGGTCATTGCCTGTCTTGTTCAGGCTGCCGACGCCATTTCGGCCGCACGCCCCGGCGCAAGACGCGAAAACATCGAAAACTATATCAAGCGCCTTGAAAAGCTTGAGGAAATCGCCATCTCCTTTAACGGAGTGGAGTCCTCCTATGCCATTCAGGCCGGCCGCGAGGTCCGCATAATGGTCAAGCCCGAGGTCATTTCCGACGATCAGATGGTCATCACGGCTCACGACATCGTCAAAAAGATCGAGAGCGAGCTTGATTATCCCGGCCAGGTAAAGGTCAACGTCATCCGCGAAAGCCGCGCCGTCGACTATGCCAAATAAAATTTAATCAAATGCAAATACTCCCTTCGGTCAAACCGAAGGGAGTATTTTTTTGCCGACAATCCTGTTTTTCGAAAACTAAATGGCGAAAAAGCGCCGTCCGAAGGCCCCGAGGGAAAAGCCGAAGGTCTTTTGCTTTACCTCCTCGCAGGCATAAAGCTCTTTTGTCATAAGCGTCTCGCCGTCAAGGGAAAATACCGCGTGTCCCAATATCCGACCCTTTGCGACGGGAGCGTCGACGGACGGTTCAAGCTCTATTTTTACCTCAATATCGCCGCCTCTGCCCTTTTCGGTCAGCAGGCGGTTATTTTTTGCCCCCTCGAGCTTAACATAGGACTTTTGCCCGCCCCTTACCGGCACCTCAAGCAGCGCCTCCTCCCCGATTTGGGGAAAGGCGGTCTCAAAATTCGCAAAGCCGTAATTGAGCAGCGCCTTTGCGGCGGTGAATCGCAAATCGCTTGTCTGGCCGTCGAGAATAACCGCCACAAGCTCGGTGCCGTTCTTTTTTGCCGAGGCGGTAACGCAGTAGCCCGCCTTGTCGGTGGTTCCGGTTTTGAGGCCGGTGGCTCCCTCGTAAAATCTTATGAGCTTGTTGGTGTTGACAAGCTGCGTTTTGCCGTTTCGAAGGGTGTCGGTCCAAATTGTGGTGTAATTTTTTATGACATCGTGCTTTAAAAGCTCGCAGGCCATTTTTGCCACGTCGGCCGCCGTGCTAATGTGGCCGTCGGCGTCAAGGCCGCTTGCGTTGACAAAATGGGTATCCTTCATGCCGAGCTCTGCCGCCCGCTTGTTCATGAGAACGGCAAAGGCCTCCTCGCTGCCTGCGATGTGCTCGGCAACGGCGACCGCCGCGTCGTTGGCAGAACCCACGGCCACCGCCTTCAAAAGGTCGGAAAGCACCATGGTCTCCCCTTCCTCAAGCCATATCTGAGAGCCGCCCATGGAGCAGGCGTGTTTTGAGGCGGTGACGGTGTCATTAAAGGATATTTTTCCCGACTCGACGGCCTCCACCGTCAGCAGCATGGTCATTATTTTGGTTATGGAGGCGGGCGGGCGGCGACTGTCGGCGTCCTTTTCAAAAAGCACCGTGCCGGTTGACACCTCGCAAAGCAGCGCCGACGAGGCCGGAATGTCGGGCATGACATTTCCCGAGGCGGGAAGCACGGGCGGCTCCTCAAAGCTTTCATAGAGGGTATCGTTCATATATTCGGTGACCACCCTCGGCTCCCCTGCGAAAGCGTTTTCATCGGCGCAGACCCCCGTTTGAACAAGCAAAAGGGCAAGCAAAACGGCGGCAAAGACCCTTGTTTTTTTCATCTTCTTCCTCCTTATTTCCTCCCCCGAAGGGCTGCTTTTCGCAAGACCTGCGAAAGGCTCTCCCTTATCGGGGCTTTTTTTAATTTTTATGAAAAAAATATTTTTTTATTACTTTGTTGCATGGTTTTATGCAACCGACGGCCCTTTTCGGGACCGTTATTGTAAGCCGCACGACGGCTTGCATATGTAACAGGTGCTCAAGGAGGACAGCGATATGAAACCGAAAGAAAAAGAATTCTGTGAGCTTTTTTGTCAGACGGCAAATCCGAGGGAGGCCGCCTTTCGGGCGGGGTATAAGCTCTTCCCCGAAAAGAAGGCCTTGGCGCTGCTTGAATCGGAGGAAATACAAAGCCGCATCAGACAGATAAGAGAGAAACGCTTTTCGGAAAAAGACGATTTTAAAGCCGGTCTGAGGCGCATAGCTTTCGGCTCGATTGCCGACGCAGTGAAGCTTATGCTCGCCGACAGCATTACCGACCGGGAAATCGAAGGACTCGACCTTTTCGGAATATCCGAAATAAAGCGGCAAAAGGGAGGCGGCATGGAAATTAAATTTTTCGACCGTCTCAAGGCTCTCGAAAAGCTTTCACAGCTGGAACAAAGTTCAGAATCCGCTGTCCTCCCGCCCTTTTACGAGGCTCTCAAAAAGGGAGCCGAAGCCCTGAAAGAGGGAGAACGCGATGAACTTTAAGCCCTTTTCGAGAAAACAGCTTGAGCTGCTTTGCTGGTGGACCGAGCAGAGCCCCTATAAAGACCGCGACGCCTGTATTTGCGACGGCGCCGTGCGGTCGGGAAAGACGCTTTGTATGTCCATTTCCTTTGTGCTTTGGGCCTTTTCGGCCTTCAGCGGCGCCTCCTTTGCCCTTTGCGGCAAAACGGTGACCGCCCTCAAGCGCAACATAATCGTTCCGCTGTGCGAACAGCTTGGGGAGCTGGGCTTTCACTGTGAAATCAAGGCCTCTCAAAACCACATGATCGTGTCAAAGGGGGCGCGGTTCAACCGATTTTACTTTTTCGGAGGGCGGGACGAGTCCTCGGCGGCGCTTATTCAGGGCATGACCCTTTCGGGAGCGCTGCTTGACGAGGTTGCCCTCATGCCCCGCTCCTTTGTGGAGCAGACGGTGGCAAGATGCTCGGTGAGCGGCTCGAAATTTTGGTTCAACTGCAATCCCGAGCACCCGCGGCATTGGTTTTATCGGGAATGGATATTAAAGGCCGAGCAAAAAAACGCCCTGTATCTTCATTTCACCATGGATGACAATCCCGCACTTTCGGAAGACATTCGAAAGAGATACGAAACGCTCTATTCGGGGGCTTTTTACGACCGATTCGTTAAGGGCCTTTGGGTGGCGGCCGACGGGCTTGTTTATCCCATGTTTTCGGAAGAAAAATTTGCGCGGGAGACCGAGGACCGCTTTGACGAATACTACATTTCCTGCGACTACGGCACCCTTAATCCCATGTCCATGGGGCTTTGGGGGGTAAAGGGCAAAAAGGCCCACCGCATGGCCGAATATTACTATTCGGGAAAGCAAAGAGGCGAGCAAAAAACCGACGAGGAATATTATGCCGAGCTGGAAAGGCTTGCGAAGGGCAGAAACATTTCGGCCGTTATTTGCGACCCGTCGGCCGCCTCATTCATGACCTGCATACGCCGTCACGGAAAATTCAATGTCATTCCGGCAAAAAACTCGGTGAGAGAGGGCATAAACCTTGTGGCCGAAGCGCTCAGAGAGGGGCGGCTGTCCTTTTCAAAGAGCTGCGCCGACACATTCAGGGAATTTTCTCTCTACCGCTGGGACGAAAACAGCGTTAAGGACTGTCCCGTCAAGGAAAACGACCACGCCATGGACGACATACGGTATTTTGTTTCCACCGTGCTTTCAAAAGAGGAGGACTGCTTTGCCGTTATTTCGGTGGACAGATAGTCAAACATGAAGCTTCATTTTACATACAAAAATTAAGAAAAGGAGAATTTGATGAAACCATTTGATTTTTTTAAGGCACGGTCTCAAAAGGAAGAAATTCCCGCCTTTGTGCCGGCCGTGGCGAAATCGGGCTGCTGTTTTTCGGCCTTTGACCGATATGTGCCGCTGGGCAAGCCGGAATTCGGACTTTACGACTCGGTTCGCGAGGGCATACCCATTGTCGACGCGGCGCTGTCAAAGCTCGTGAGCCTGTCGGGGGGACTTAAGGTGACCTGTGCCGACGAGCGGGCGCAGGAGGGACTTGAGGATTTTCTGTCCCGAGTGCCCGTGGGCGACTGCATGAACGGTATAGAAGCCTTTATCGCCCAATATCTCGACGGACTTCTCATGTACGGCACGGCGGTGGCCGAAATCGTGCCCTCGGCCGATTTTGACACGGTGGCGGCTCTTTATTGCTGCCCCCTTCAAAGCATCGAGCTTTTGAGAAAAAAGGGCGGCGGAGTCGACATTGCGGCGCTCTGCGGCACCGAATTCAAAAAGGTGAAATATCCCGAGCTTTTCACCGTCAGCGTACTCGGTCCCAAGGCCGGCGAGCTTTGCGGGAATTCCCTGCTTCGCAGCCTTCCCTTTGTGGCGGGTGTGCTTACCAAAATCTATGAAACCGAGAAGGTCAATTTCGAACGCATGGGAAACCTGCGGTTTGCCGTGACCTACAAGCCCTCCTCCGACCCGTCGGACAAGGCCTTTGCGAAGGACAGAGCCAAACAGATGGCCGACGCCTGGAGCAAGGCCATGCGGGAAAACAAGGACGGACGGGTCAGCGATTTTGTGGCGGTGGGCGATGTGGACATCAAGGTCATCGGCGCCGACGCAAAAACCCTCGACTGTGAAATTCCCGCGCGGCAGATGACCGAGCAGATAGTTTCGAGACTGGGAATTCCGCCCTTTATGCTGGGGCTTTCGTGGAGCTCCACCGAACGAATGTCCTCGGAGCAGTCGGATATGCTGACAAGCGAGATTTGGGGATACCGCCGCATAATCACCCCGGCAATCGAAAAGATATGCCGAATGTGGCTTGCCCTCGGCGGCTTTGACACAGGCGTCAAAATCGATTTCGAGGACATTTCGCTCAAGGACGAGGTCGAGCTTGCCAAGGCCGAGCTTTACCGTATGCAGGCCGAGCAAATCAGACATAAAATCGAAAACGAGAAAGGATGATTTTTTTGAAGGAAGGTTTTATAACCGAAAAAAGCGGGGCGCCCACCGAGGCCGAGCTTGAAAAGATAAATCGGCTCTCCCGCAGAATACTCAAAGCCGACGAGGTATTTGTTTTCTCGGTGGTGCTTTGCGACAACGACGTGGACAGGGACTTTGAACGGTTCAGCGAGCAGTCTCTTAAGACTCTTGCCGCTCTCTATATCGGAAAAACAGGAATATTCGACCATTCGTGCAAGGGACGGGATCAGGTCGCCCGTATCTTCGATACGCAGGTGGAATATCCCGACGGACAGCAGACCAAAACAGGAGAGCGCTACTGCCGTTTAAAGGCCAGAGCCTATATGCCGAACACCGCGAAAAACGCCGACATGATTGCCGAAATCGACGCCGGAATCAAAAAAGAGGTCAGCGTGGGATGTGCCGTCGCAAAGGCGGTTTGCTCGGTGTGCGGCAAGGATCAGCGGGAAAGCCCATGCAGCCACAGAAAGGGCCGTTTTTACGGCTCGGGGGCGGACAGGACACTTTGCTATTACAATCTCGAGCAGCCCACCGATGCCTATGAATGGAGCTTTGTGGCCGTCCCGGCGCAGCCAAAGGCCGGCGTCACAAAGGGCTTTTCCCAAAGGAAGGGAGGTGAACAAATGAATTTCGACCAAATCGAAAAGGAACTTAAAAAGGGTTCGGTCACCTTTACCGAAGAGCAATGCAAACTGTTTCGAGAAGAACTTTCCGAGCTTAAAAAGCTTGCCTCCTTCGGCAAATGCCAGCTGGAAAATCTCAGAAAGGAGGTTTCCCGTCTCGGCGGTATCACAAACCCCGACATCGGAGCCAAAAACTTTGAGAAATTCTGCGAAAATCTCGAGCCCGAAAAGCTTTTCACCCTTAAAAAGCTTTTTGAGGACGAAATCGGCAAGGATTATCCCCTTCCCCGCCAGGTAAATCCCCAAAGCAACCGCGAAAAGCCCCAAAACGACAAATTTATTATATAAAAGAAAGGACAAAAAATTATGTCATACGAAAATATCACTCTCGAAAAAGGAATGTACAACGTCAGAGGCGGAATTACCGCCGCCCTGGAATCCATCGACCCCTCGGAAAACTATAAAGGCACCGACCTTGAGGGACTGGACGCCTTCCAGCGCCAGCTCAAGCGTTTTGACATCAAGGTGGCGGGGCCCTGCTCCGACACGGTGGAAAAATTCTACTCCTCCTCGTCGGCAGCCGCACTTTTCCCCGAATATCTCTGCCGTTCGGTCAAGACGGGTATGCAGGAGAAAAACCTGCTCAGCAAGATAGTCGCCGCCACCACCCACATAAACGGCATGGACTATCGCAGCATTGTCAGCAACCCCGCCGACTCGGCTCTTGAGCTTAAGGAGGTCGCCGAAGGCGCCGCCATTCCCGAGACCAACGTTTCGGTCAGCTCCTCCCTTGTGGAGCTTAAAAAGCACGGACGTATGCTCACCGCCTCCTACGAGGCTCTTAAATTCCAGCGCCTTGACCTTTTCACCGTCACATTAAAGCAGATCGGCGCCCACATCGCAAAGCAGCAGTTCAACGACGCAATCACCGCTCTGACCACCGGCGCCGCCGCCTCCGACCCCGCCGACAAGGACAAGTTCGGTCTTCCCGACGTCATGAAGCTTTGGCAGGCTCTTCTCCCCTATGAGCTCAACACCCTCATCGTCAGCCCCGACAACATCACCAAAATGATGTCCAACACCTATTTCTCCAATTCCGATTTCGGCATGAAGATAGGCTCTCCCGACGGCTTTAAGACGGGTCTCGGATTTGACATCATCATCGCAAAGGATCAGCAGAAGCTGGCCGTGGGCTTTGACAAAAACTATGCTCTCGAAATGGTGGTTGCACAGGACATCGCCGTCGACAGCGACCGTCTTATCGACAAGCAGCTGGAGCGCACCGCCATCACCACCATTTCCGGCTTCTCCAAAATCATCGGCGACGCCGTAAAGACCCTTAACTTCACCGTCACCCAGAACACGGGCGCTTAATATGGATATACTGCTGATTTTTGAGACCTTCCGCACTCTCACGGGGCTTCCCCGTGACGAGGCGGTGGGGTGGTATACCCTTTGCGACGCGGACTGCGAGGACCTTTCAAAAAAGGTAAAGCCCGAGGCGCTTTGCGAAAAGAACCGCGTTGCACTTTGTTCGGCCGCGGCCGCCGACGCCTTTCTTAACTATGTTTTGGTGTGCGCCGCAACCGAGGGCGACACCGATTTCTCGGCCGGCGACGTTACGGTAAAACAATCGGCCGCCGAAAAAATAACAGCGGCGACTCAGCTCAAAAATTCGGCCTTTGCCGAAATCAGCCCGCTGCTTTGCGACCGAAACTTCTATTTTGCCAAAACGGAGGAGGAGCAATGAAAAATCCCGCCAAAGCCCTTTCAAAATACATTGCAAATTACGGCCGCACGGTGACGCTGTCGGCAGACGGCAAAACCTACTCGGCTCCCTACCGCGCCTTTATACAGCCTCTGCGGTATAAAAACAAGATGTATCTTATGGGCATACGCTCCAAAATAGGCCGTATCGACCAATCTCATTTTCTCTATATCGGCCCCTGCGAGGTGAGTCTTACGGATATTTCGGCGGACTCACGAATAAAATGCGGAACCGACAAATATTACATCGTCAAGGCCGAAACGGTGTGGAACGGGGACAAGCCCTTTTACAACTGGGCGGTCATTCGGACGGTTATAGGAGAGGAGGCCGGGCAAAACGGTTAGTCTGAGCAACATCATTCTCAACACAAAAACAAAGCTGGAAGCCAAGGAAAACCTTTCCGACATCAACTTTATTTGCGGTTTTACGGGAGAGGTCAAGCCCGCCCCCCTCACGGGGGAATATGTCGCCATAGGCATTAAAGACGCCTATGAGCAGGTAAAGGAGATATATTCCGACACCGAACCCTCAACCCTTCTTTACAATCGGCAATTTTCGGCGCGGCTTTCCCTTGACATTTTCGTGCCCGAAACCTCAAACGGCATCGAGTGCTATAAAATGTTCATGCGTATTTCAAACTATGTCGAGTCGCTGTCGGACGAATTCGCCTTTGCGGGGTCGGGCTGCGGCACGGTTCAATATGAACGGGACGAAGGCGCCTTTGTGCTCAACGCCTATATAGACATAAAAAAAGATTTCAAAAAATAAATTTTCGCCTCCATAACGAAATCCCCGCTCCGAATACACGGAACGGGGATTTTGCTTTGATTTGTTTATATGCTTTTGCACTCGGCCTTTATTTCGTCGAACTTGTCGGTAAGCTCCTTGTCGGGAGCCTTGGTCAGCAGGCTGACGACGATAATCACGGCAAGGTTGAGAAGGAAGGCGGGCAGCAGCTCGTATATGTCGAGAATTGTGCCGGCAAAGGCGGGACGGACGAGGAATTTCCAGATAAAGACCATGGCTCCTCCCGAAACCATTCCGGCGACGGCTCCGTATTTGTTGGCGCGTCTCCAGAAGAGGGCGCAGAGCACCACCGGGCCGAAGGCGGCTCCGAAGCCCGCCCACGCAAAGGAAACGATACGGAAAACCGAGCTGTCGGGATTTCTCGCAAGGAAGATGGCGATTATCGAAATGACCACAACCGAAATTCGCGCAAGCAGCATGGACTTTTTAACCGACAGCTTGACGCCGAAGCTTTCCTGAACAAGGTTTTCGGAAATGCTCGAGGCGGCGGCAAGGAGTTGGGAATCGGCGGTGGACATGGTGGAGGCGAGAATACCCGCAAGGACTATTCCGCCCGCAAAGGCCGCAACATAGCCGTATTTACTCAGGAATTTGGCGATGTCCACAATGACGCTTTCGGCGGCGGCATTGTCGGCATAGCTTGGCACGATTCCGTTTTTCATGAGAGAAAATCCGATAATTCCGATAAGAATGGCAACTCCCATGGCAATGGTCACCCAAACCGAGGCGACGCGGCGGGAAAGCTTAAGCTTTTTCTCGTCTCCGATTGCCATAAAGCGGAGAAGAATGTGGGGCATTCCGAAATAACCGAGTCCCCAGGCAAGGGTGGAGGCAACCGTCAGGGCATTGTAATTTCCGGTCACGCCCTTGGCCACGTCGTAGCCCTCAAAAACATTGAGATAGCCCGAAAGCTCGGAAACGTTGGCGAAAACCTTGTCGAACCCGCCGATGAGACCCTCTCCGAGGCCGAGCACGATAAGCAGGGCAACCGTCATGATTATGCTCTGTACAAAATCGGTGAAGGAGGCGGCGAAAAATCCGCCCAGCGTGCAGTAAAGAATGATAACCGCGGCGCTTATTATCATGGCGGTCATGTAATCCATTCCGAAAAGGGAGGAAAAGAGTTTTCCGCAGGCGCAAAATCCCGACGCGGTGTAGGGAATGAAGAAAACCACTATCATCAGCGCAGAAATGCAGGTCAGCACCTTTTTACCGTCGCCGAAACGGCGGGCAAAGAAATCGGGAATGGTGAAGGCGTCGATGCGGTGGCTGTAAACGCGAAGTCTTTTGGCCACGAAAAGCCAGTTGAGATAGGTTCCTATTGCAAGACCCACCGCCGTCCAAAAGGCCTCGGGCACGCCGGTCATAAGGGCAAGGCCGGGCATTCCCATAAGCAGCCAGCCGCTCATGTCGGAGGCTTCGGCGCTCATGGCCGTCACAAGGGGGCCGAGCTGACGTCCGCCGAGGAAGAAGTCGGAGGAGGTTTTGTTTTTCTTGCTGACCGCGAAACCGATGGCTATCATAATCGCCATATAGGCCAGTATGGTGATCAGCACTATCCAGTCGTTTGTTGTGAACATTTCCGTCACACTCTCCTTAAATTTTTGTTAACGGGCAAAGTATACCATACGGAAACACAGAATACAATACAGAACAGAGTACAGAACAAATTCTGTACTCTGTTTTAATGTTTTGGTTATTTTTCGCTTTATTTCGCGGAAAAGCGACAATACTTTTTAATATACTCGACTTGATACAAAAAATAAACTTTTTATTTTTTTATTTTTTTATTCTTTCCATGAAAAAGGGCATAAGACGGCCGGCCGATTCCTTAAGGGAAAATTCGCCGTTGCACAGCCCCCAATCGTATATAAGCGACCGCTCGCAAAAGGCATAGTAACGCACAATGTCGTTGACCGTTTGCTTATCGGTCAGCTGACCCGACTTTTGCCCCGCAAGCACCAGCTTTCGCAGCAGGCGGTAGTAAACTCGGTTGTGGTCGAGAAGCTGTTTTTCGCCCTTGGCGGTGCTCGCCTTAGCGCTCCGATATAATATCAAAATGCATAAAGCCGCTTGACAAGCTCGAGATCAACCGTGTTTTCAAGCATATCGAACAGCTCGCGGTTTAAAAAAAGCAGCTGCTCCACACAATCGCCGTTCACGTCGAGGCTCGGCTCAAGGCTTTCGTATTTTTGGTCGAAAAGGTCGGCGAGGGTGCCGAGCAATGCGTCCTTACCGTCGAAATAATGATAAAACGAGCCTTTCGACGTGCCCGATTCGAAAATTATTTCCTCAACCGTCGTGGCGTCATAGCCCTGATCGTAAAAGAGCTTCCATGCCGCCGATACGATTTTGCTTTTTGTGTTGCGCCCGCTTTTCTTTGCCATAAGCTCACCTCTTTCGGTATTATAGTATAAGCCGCCACTCCCGTCAACGGCGGTTTTTTGCGGCATCGGGAAAAATGAATAAAAACATAAAAGACCTCCAAAGATAAGACCGAGCAATCTTTCGGAGGTGTTTATCATGAAAAAATTTTTACTTAATTCGGGAAAAAGGCGGCTTTTTACCGCCGCGCTTTTGCTTGGGCTTTGCGCCGCTCTGGCCTTTGAGGCCCTTTCTCTCAACGCCCTTTCGGGGGAAATCAGGGAAAATCTGCTGCGGCTTCACATTGTGGCAAATTCCGATTCGCCCGCCGACCAGCAGCTTAAAATCAAGGTGCGCGACCGACTGCTTAAGGAGGGGCGGCTTTTTCTCGGGAACGCGGAAACCAAGGAGCAGGCCGAGCAAATCATAAGAGAAAATCTCCCCTATCTTACCGACGCGGCGCGGGACGAGCTTGAAAAGAACGGCTGCGGCGACGGCGTTTGCGTCACCCTCGGGCAGGCGGATTTTTCCACAAGAAAATACGACGGTATCACCCTCCCCGCCGGGGAATATGAGGCGCTGCGGGTGGTTATCGGCCGGGGCGAGGGGAAAAATTGGTGGTGCGTCATGTTTCCGCCCATGTGCGTTTCGGCCGGCTGCGAGGTTGCGTCGGACGGCGAAAGGGTCGAGGAAATTTTAAGCGACGGCGGCGCCGAGCTTGTGTCGGGAGGAGACCGATATAAGGTAAAATTCAAGGCGGTGGAGATTTATGAATCGCTTAAATCCGCCGTCTGCCGCCTTTTCGGAGCAAAATGACGGTCGGTGGCAAAAAGCGGTTCAGGAATTCCAATACTTTCTGTCAAGAGAGCGATACTGTATGGCCTCCATGATGTGATTTTGGTCGATAACCGAAGACGACTGAAGATCGGCCACCGTTCTCGCCACCTTGAGTATGCGGTCATAGGCTCTCGCCGAAAGGCCGAGGCGGTTAAAGGCCACCTCCAGCATATTTCTCGCCCGATCGGTCATTTGGCAGGCCTCGGGCAGCACGTCGGGGGTTATGGAGGCGTTGCAGGAAAAGGGCAGTCCCTTAAAGCGGTTTTGCTGAATTTTTCTGGCCTCGTTGACCCGCTCTCTGATCGCGCTTGAGGGCTCGGCCTTGCGGCTGTCGGTCAGCTCGTCGAACTCCACGGGAGGAACCTCGATATGTATGTCTATACGGTCGAGCAGCGGTCCGCTCACCCGCCCGAGGTATTTCGACACCGATTTTGCCGAACAGGTGCATTTCTTTTTCGGGTGGCCGAAATTGCCGCAGGGGCAGGGATTCATGGCCGCCACAAGCATTATCTCGCAGGGGTAGGCCACCGAGGCCGCCGAACGGGAAATCACAACCTTTTTATCCTCAAGGGGCTGACGGAGCACCTCCATCGCCGAGCGGGAAAACTCGGGGAGCTCGTCCAGAAAAAGCACGCCGTTGTGTGCAAGGGAGACCTCTCCCGGTTTCGGGAAGGTGCCGCCCCCCGCAAGCGCCACCGCCGAAACATTGTGGTGGGGAGAGCGGAAGGGGCGGGTTCTTATAAGACCCACATTGTCGGGAAGAGCCCCGGCAATGGAATGGATTTTGGTGGTTTCTATCGACTCCTCAAAGGTCATGTCGGGAAGAATTCCCGGAAGTCTCTTTGCAAGCATACTTTTGCCCGAGCCGGGAGGGCCGATAAGCAGCACGTTGTGTCCCCCCGCCGCCGCCACCTCGAGGGCTCTTTTGGCCGCCTCCTGGCCGCAGACCTCGGAAAAATCGGGGAAATGAACGGGAACCGACGGCGGATAGTCCTCGGGAGAGGCGGGCGGGATTTTTGAAAACCCGGTGAGGTGATCCACGACATTCAGCACGTTTTTCGCGGGATAAACCTCTATTCCCTCCACAACGGCTCCCTCGGGAGCGTTCTTTTCGGGAATGAAAATGCCTTTAAAGCCCAGCTCCCGCGCCTTTATGACCATGGGAAGCACACCCGCCGCAGGGCGTATCTCCCCCGACAGCGACAGCTCGCCCACAAACATAAGACCGTCGAAATCGGCGTTAAGCTGACCGCTTTTTGCAAGAACCGACAAAAGTATCGGCAAATCGTAAAGCACTCCCGACTTTTTTATGTCGGCGGGAGCGAGATTGACGGTTATGCGGGAGGGCGGGAAGGAAAATCCGCAGTTGGTCAGCGCCGCGCGCACCCGATCTCTCGATTCTCTGACCGCCGAGTCGGGAAGCCCCACAATGTCGAATTTGGGAAGTCCCTCGGAAATGTAGGTCTCGACCTCTGCGGCGAAGGCGTCGATACCGAAAAGGCCGGCGCCGAAAATTTTGTCGTTCATACTCTTCTCCTGTTCAGTCGCTGTTTTTAAGCGAATTGAATCCGTTGCCCATGACCTGACCCACGTCGCCCACAATGACAAAGGCGGTGGGGTCGATTTGTATAATAATCTTTTTAAGACGGAAAACCTCATGCTTTCTAACGGCGCACATGACCACCCTGCGGTCGTCACCCGAATAGGCGCCGGTGGTTTTAAGGAGGGTGGCGCCGCGGCACAGCTCGACGGTTATGCTTTTTGCGATTTCGTCGGCCTTTCTCGAAAAGACGTAGACCACCTTGCCGCTTCCCGCCCCGTAGAGCGAGCGGTCGATTATTGTGGTGGAAACGAAAATGACGATTATGGCATAAAGGGCGCTGTCGACGCTTTTGTAAACGATCGCCGCCCCGGCGAGAATGACGGCGTCAAGAGCGAGAATTATATGCCCCAGCGAAATATGGGGAAAGGCGTGCTTTATAAGCTTTGCGAGAATGTCGGTGCCGCCCGTGGTTCCCCCGCGGACGAAAATCAGCGCCATGCCCGCTCCCGACAGCACTCCGCCGTATATGGCAGCAAGCATGGGGTCGCCGCTGTATTTCGGCACAAAGGGGGCAAGCACGTCTATAACCGCCGAGGAAATGAGTGTGGCGGCGACGGTTTTTAAAAGAAAGTCCCGCCCGAGCACCTTGGCACCGAAGAAAAATAGCGGCAAGTTCATCAAAATGACCGCCGTACCGACAGGAAAGCCGGTCACATAATTTATAAGGGTCGAAACGCCTGTCAGCCCGCCGGGGGCAATGCGGTTGGGCAGGGTGAAAACATTGACCGACAGGGAATAAAGCAGGCTCCCGCAGAAAAAGGCAAGCAAACTGAGAAGATTTTCGGTTGAAATATATTTTTTCATGCTTCCTCCCTAAAATCAAAGCAAAGGGTTAAACGGCGAAAACGGCTTTACCACTCGTATTCCCGAAGGCTGCCCGCCTGCTTAAGGCTCTCAAAGCCCGTCTGGCGCAGCGCCTCGTAAACTCCCACCGCCACCGAATTCGAAAGGTTGAGACTTCTTGCGTCGTCCACCATGGGAAGGCGAACGCAGCTGTCCTTGTGCTCAAAAAGCAGCTTTTCGGGGAGGCCCTTTGTTTCCTTGCCGAAAACGAGATAGTCCCCATCCTTATATTCGACCTGGCAATGGTTTTTCGTCGCCTTGGTGGAAAAGAAGAAAAACCGTCCCTTGTTCTTTTCGAAAAATTCGTCGAGATTCTTATAATAGTTTATGTCGAGCAGCCACCAATAATCAAGCCCCGCCCGTTTTAATTTTTTATCGTCGATTTTAAAGCCGAGGGGCTCGACAAGATGAAGCCGAGAGCCTGTCGCGGCGCAGGTACGGGCGATGTTGCCGGTGTTTTGGGGTATTTCCGGCTCGACCAGAACTATATTAAACATTTAATCACCTTTTATTCAAAAATAAGCCTGTGCTCCCTGTCGGGGCAAAGGGTCAGCGAAAGCTCGCCCCGACCGTCTCCGCAGCGGAAAAAGGCGGTTTTTTCGCTCGTTTGAACCGTCATGCGGTCGGCGCAAAAGGCGCAAAGCCCTCTGTCGTTTTTGTCGAAAAGACAGCTTCGCACGCTGCGCTCGGCGCTTCCCTCGGTTTTGAAAATTCCGTTATAGCCCGACCTCTTTCCCATTCCGAAATAGGTAAAGTCGGTATTTTTAAGAGGGATTTCAAGGCCGAAACGGGAAATTTCAAAGTCCCCCGCGGGAATTGAGCAGTCGAGTGTCACCCGACCGTCGGGAAAAACGCACCAAACCGCCGTTAGGGTCTCTTTTTTTGCCGATTTTTCGGCCATGTAAACATATTTGCAGCAAAGCACGGCGGTTTTCCCGTCCATGGAAAAATCACAACCGCAAAAGGCGGGGAAAAGAGCTTTTTCACATTCAAACTTAAGCTCGGCGGCGCCGTCGGTCAGCTTTTTTCGGTCGAATTCCATGCTTTCAAAGCGGCCGAAAACCTCGGAAAAGACATAGTTGAAGCGTTTTCCCTTTATAAAGATTTTTCCGTCCTCATTTTTCACCGAAAGGCCGTCGCCGTCGGTCTCGGGCGGCGTTTTTCGGGGACGGGAGGGCAGGGCAAACTGCACCGAGCCTTCGGAAAAACCGTCCTTCGCCCATTTGCAGTCCCCGAGCCTTTTAAACTCAAAGCGAATGAAATTTTCGTCCCCCTCGGGCAGGTCGAAATCCAGATGAATTTTCTCGCACCTGCCGGGAGAAAGGGGCAGCGCCCCCACAAAGCCCTCGGCCGTCACCTTTCCCCTCGATGTGACCTCAAAGGAGCACTCGAGATGCGAAAGAAAGCTGAAGGAAAATAGATTCGTTATGTAAAAATCCCCCGACGAGGCGTCGATTTCCTCCACCTTGAAGAAGGGCAGGAAATTTTTGATGTCGAAAAGGCAATCAAAGGGGTTTTCGACAAAGCAGCCGAAAAGGCGTATGTCGTCGCTTTTTACAAGGCCTCCCGCCGCAACGGCAGGCTTTTTGCCGGCGAAGGGGTCGTCGAAAACCGACAGCGAAGGCGGGCAGACAAAGATGTCGGGGCGGCTGTCATATCCCGAAGTGCGCACCGTGTCGGCGGGGTCGCCGGCATAGAAAACCGGAAGGGGGCAAAGGGATTTGACAAGGGAAATTGCGTCGAAAAGATTTTTGCCCTCGCCGCAAAAGCTTAAAAAGGCAAAGCCTGCAAGGCAGGTGTGGCTGCGAAGGGCGGTTACCCTCTCGGTTATTATGCCTTCGACAAGGGGGAAAAGGGTTCCGTCGGAAAAAATTCGAAAATCTCCCGCCGCCTTAAATGCGTCGGCGCTCACCCCGACGTCGGCAATGACGAGAATACCGTATTTGTCACAAAGGGACAGCACCCTGTCGCAGTCGCCGTTTCCCTTTAAAATAATAGAATTGACGTGATTTTGCTTTAAGGTGACAATATCGGCCTTTATCTGCTCGGCGGTTTTGCCGAAGGGGTCGTAAACTCCGCCGCAAAAGCGAAATCTTCTTCCGTTAAGGCGGAGCCCCTCGGTCATGTCGCTGTCAAGCCGTTTAAAGCCCACATATTTATATATATATTCGCCGCATATCTCGGCCTCGAGAATGTAAAGCTCGGGCTGTTCGTCCGACCAGATACGGGGGCGGGCGACCTTAAGATCGGCGGTGCCATCCTCGGAGAAATCGGCGGCGCTCACCCGCTCGCCCTTTGTGTCATAAAGGGTGCATTTTCCGCCGTCGATGAATTCCCCGAAGGCGCGGACAGAAAGGCTGCCCTCAAAAAATCCGTCGTCAGGCTCGGCCGAAAGGGTCAAATCACAAATGTGACCCTTTGAGCGGGAAAGAAAATAAAAGGGGGCGAAAATTCCGAAGCTTTGGGCACCTCTTTCCAGGAAAAAGCCCGTTTTTGACGAAGAGCAAAGCAAAATCGCCACACGGTTTTTGCCCGGCTTTAAAAATCTCGTGACCTCAAACTCGGTCAAATGACCCGTTCCGTCGCACACGGCGGCGGGACTGCCGTTTATAAAGACCCTCATTTCCCCCAAAAAGCCCTCAAAGGCAAGATAGGTTTTCCGGCCGGAAAAGTCGAGCTCCACGTCCTTTAAAAAGAGGGCGCAGGGTTCGGCGGAGGGAAGGTCGGGAAAGCAGAAGGGAGTTTGGCGGCGCTTTTCAAAAAGGCGGGGAAGCTCGGTCTTTTCAAGGCGGGAGCAGTCGAAATCCTCCTCAAAATATTTTTCCGACACCGCCTTTTCCCCCTCAAAAAGGCAAAAAGCCCATTCTCCGGCCAAAGAAACCTCGGTCGGCGACGGGCTTTTAATATCGGAACCAAAATCGACGGGGCTTCCTTTGGGAAGATAGCGGCAGCGCCCCGCCGCGCGGGACAGTGTTGAAAATCCCATGTCGAAAAATCCTTGAGTCATTTTTGTTTCCCCCTGTTTTCAGCGGTTGCAAATATAGTCGGTGACGGTCAAAACCTTGCCGTCGCGAATGAAAACTCTCGGTACGCGCTTGCCCAAAATGCACACAAGCTCGTAATTTATGGTGTCGGCGGCCGCGGCGACCTCGTCAACCGACAGCTCGGCATTTCCGCTTTTGCCGAAAACGGTCACCTCATCGCCGACCTTTACGTCATCTATGTCCGAAACGTCGAGCATGAGCTGATCCATGCACACCCTGCCGACAATCGGAGCCTTTTTGCCCTTTATGAGCATATATCCCTTGGAGGAAAGGCGGCGGGGATAGCCGTCGGCATAGCCGATACAGACGGTGGCAAGTCTCATGGTTTTTTGCGCCGTGAAGGTCATTCCGTAGCTCACGGTATCGCCCTTTTCCACCGTTTTGACCATGGAAACCACGGTTTTAAGCGACATGACGGGTTTTAGCGCCGCCGCATTTTTAAGGGCGGCCGAGGGACACAGTCCGTAGAGAGTTATGCCCTCGCGGACGCAGTCGAGGGCGGCAAAATCCCGTCCCACCGTCAGCGAACCCGCCGAATTGCAGCAATGCTTGGTTTCAAAATGTATGCCCCGTTTTTCAAGGGCGGTGCAGCGGTCGACAAACAGCCTTGCCTGAGCCCTTGTTATGTCTCCGCTTCGGTCGCCGTCGAAGTCGGCCGATGGGAAATGGGTGAAAATTCCCGTTATCTCAAGCCCCTCAAGGGCAGCCGTTTCGGCAATTTCGTCGATACATCCGTCGTTTTTGGCAAGAAAGCCGAGTCGACCCATGCCCACGTCAAGCTTTATGTGGCACTTTATTTTAACGCCCTGTTTGACGGCGCTTTTCGAAAGAGCCTTTGCAAAGGAAAGGCTGTAAACAGTTTGGGTTATGTCGTTTGAGGCAAGCTCCCCCGCAAGCTCGCAGGGGGTGTAGCCCAAAATGAGAATCGGCTCGGTTATGCCGAAGTCGCGGAGCTGCTCGGCCTCGGAAATAGATGAAACGCCGAACATGGAAACTCCGAGCTCGGACAGGGTTTTGGAAACCATCTCCACCCCGTGGCCGTAGGCGTCGGCCTTGACTATTCCCATAATCCCCGCGCTTTTCGGGACGGCCTCTCTCAACACTTTATAGTTGTTTATAAGGGCGTCAAGGTCGACCTGCGCCCAGGTTCTTCTGAAAAATCTGTCAGACAAAAAAACACACCTCTGAAATTAAATGGCGAATATCTGCGGTCAGTTGCACTTTCTAAGCTCCTTGGCCGCCTTTTTGTATCTCGTATTTACCTCTCTGACAATTTCGTCCCAGCTTACGGGGAGGGTGTTTTTGGCAACATTCCCAACCTCTTTAAGCTTTCCCGAAGCAAAGATTTCCTTTATTTTTTCGGCCATGGACTCGGGCGCGGCTTCGGCAAAATAGCCGTTAACGCCGTCGCTGATATATTCCGAGGCGCACCCCTCGGCCAAAAGGGCGGGGGTTGAAAGGGCGGCCGCCTCCCTCACCACCGAGGGAAAGCTGTTGTCGGGGGACGGATAAATCAGCAGATCGGCCAGGGAAATTACCGCCAAAAGCTTGGAACGGTCGGAAATGTGACCCAAAAACATGATGTTGTCGCGCAGCCCCAGCTTTTCGGCCACGGTTTTTATATAGTCTCCGTCGGGCCCCCTGCCCACCGAAAGCAGAACATAGCGGTCGTCGGTCTCCTTAAGCTCGAGGCAGGTGTCCACCACAAGGCGGACGTTTTTCTGGCGGCTCAGGGCGCCGAAATAAAGCAGAATCCGTTTGTCCTCGGGTATTATCAGCTCTTCCCTCAGAGCCTCTACCCGCTCCTCGGGAACATACTCGCCGATAAACTCGGTTCCCCTGCCCACGATTTTTATGTCGCCTCGAAAGCCGTAGCTTCTCAGCACGTCGGCCGTGCTTCGGCTCTGAGCCCACACCTCGTCGGCGCGGCAATAAAATTTAACTATGGAATTTGCAAGAATTTTTCCGATTATTTTATTTTTTGAAAGAGAGATAAGCTCGTCGCAATACTGCCTGTGGAAGGAGGCGATGACGGGAATTCGGTAGCGTTTTCCGAGCTTTAGGGCAAACTTGCCCACCCCGAAGGGCGAATGGGCATGAAAGGCGGTGAAATTGCGCTCCTTGAGCTTATTTCTCAGCTTGCGGTCGAAAACGGGCAGCGGGAGCTTTCTTCCCAAAAAGGGCAGGCGCACCGACGGCACCCGAATGACCTCATAGGGATAATCGTCCTTTGAGGGGGAGTCGGCCGTTGGGCAGACCACGCAGCAGGTTCCCGTTTCGTTCATGCGCACGGCGAGACTGTCCACCGTTTCGGCCACCTTGTCGGCCACGGGATAGAAGGTGTCGGTAAACTGAATGGAGGAAACGGTGCTGGAAAGCTTGCGGTTTTTGCGGTTTTTCTTTCCCCGCATCGAATTGGTGAAAATAACGAAAATTCCCATTGCGAGGAAGGCATAGTAGCAAAGAAATCTCCACACAAGCACCGCCCAAAAGAGCATTCCCCCCGCAAGCGAGGAAAAAATGGCGTAAAAGGAGCTTTCGGCGGCGCCGGAATTTCCGGGGGTGGGAATGAAGGAAATGGCGGCGTATATAAATACGCACAGCGAAAAGAGCTGAAAAAAGCTTTCGTGAACCCCGAAGGCGCGCAGCACAAAATAGGGCATGGACATGAGCGACGCCTCATAAACAAGGGAGAAGAAAAAGGTCTTGGAAATGAGCATGGGGGTCTTGGAAATGAGCACAAGGCTGGAACGGTATTCCTCAAGGGAGACAAAAACCTTTTGGCTGGTTTTTTCGAAATCCTTGACAATGTGCAGCCTGTGACACAGCCACAAAAAGCCCTTGATTATCTTGCCGAAGGTTCTCGGCATGAGGGAAAAAAGCACGATAACGGTGGGCACAAAGGCATAGAAAAGCAGGCCGACATATGCCGAATATTTAATGACCGGATAGGCGTCGGCCGCGCCGCCGTTGAAGATGAAAATAATAAGCGCCAAAAAGACAAAGGACATCTGAAGTACAACAAAGCCCGCAATGGGAAGGGAGGCCGCGGTTCCGCCGGTGTATCCCCTCTTTTTCAGATGAAATATCTGAAAGGGCTGACCTCCGGCGCCGAGGGGGGTGATATTGTCGTAATATTTCCCCAGCACCGCCACCTCGAAGGCGGTTCTTTTGTCGCTTTTTCCGGCCGAGGCCCTTATCATGGCCTCGTATTTAAAGGTCTCCATAAGTATGCAAAGGGCAAAGCAGCCGATTCCCGCAAGGATAAAGAAAAAGTTAATCTGGGACACGGGGACCGACTCGGCCTTATTTTCGCCGCCTGCGAATTCTTTGACGGCTATGTATGCGATAACGCCCACATTTATAAGTGCAAAGCCAAGGAACATCAGCACTTTTTTGAGCTTACTCTTACCTTTAGGGGGCGTTTTACCGCTCTTTTTTTCGATTTGACTCATCGGTGTTGCTCTCCTGTGTTTTTTGTTTTATGTAAATGACGTTAAAATCAAAATGGTCGTACTGCCTTATTATATCTAAAATATATAAAAAAGTCAATATAGCCCCTCCGAATGATACAAAAATGTAACCCTCCGCCGAAAAGAGTTCCCCTTTTGCCCTCTCCCTTTTGGCCGCAAGGGGCAAAAATACCGCCCTTTATCTTGTGCTTAAAGGAAATTTGTGTTACAATAATAATGAATAAGAAACTTTTCCGAAAAAGAGGTTTTATTTATGCCCATTCGAATACAGGACGAGCTGCCGGCGGCCAAAACCCTGCACGACGAAAACATATTTGTCATGACCGAGCACCGCGCCGCCCACCAGGACATCCGTCCTCTTAAAATAATTCTGCTGAATTTAATGCCCACCAAGGTGGCCACCGAGACCCAAATTCTCCGACTGCTCAGCAACTCCCCCCTTCAGGTGGACATCGAGCTGCTTCAGACCGTCACCCACAGGGCAAAAAACGTCAGCGCCGAGCACCTTTTTAAATTTTACAAAACCTTTGACGAAATAAAGGACGGACGCTATGACGGCATGATAATCACCGGAGCGCCGGTGGAGCTTATGGAGTTTGAAGAGGTGGATTATTGGGACGAGCTTTGCATGATCATGGACTGGGCCAAGAAAAACGTCTATTCCACCATGTTCATATGCTGGGGCTCCCAGGCCGCCATGTATCACTATTACGGCATAAAAAAGCACCTTTTAGACAAAAAGCTGTGCGGCGTTTTTTCCCATGAAATTCTGCTGCCGAGCCACCCCCTTATAAGGGGCTTCGACGACTGCTATTTCGCTCCCCACTCACGCTATACGGGGGTGGACATTCAGGAGGTCGAAGCGGTGAGCGACCTTGACATAATCGGCGTTTCCAAGGAGGCGGGTGTTCACATTGCCGCAAGCCGCGACTGCCGCAGATTTTTCATTTCCGGCCATTCGGAGTATGACAGGGGCACCCTTGCGGGAGAATACGAGAGAGACCTTAAAAAGGGGCTTAATCCCGAGCTTCCCCTCCACTATTTCCCCGACAACGACCCCGACCGCCTGCCCCTTATGAATTGGCGGGCCCACGCAAATCTGCTCTTTTCCAACTGGCTCAACTATTTCGTATACCAGCGCACCCCCTATGATCTTGAAGATTTGGAATAATCAACAAAACCGTTACAGGAGATTTATAAATTGTTAACAAAATGAATTTATAATAATTGTAAACGATTAAGGAGAGGGTAATATGTCTGCAAAAGTTTTAATAGTCGACGACGATAAAAATATATGCGAGCTGCTTCGGCTTTATATCGAGAAGGACGGTTATGAAACGGTCATCGCCAACGACGGCGACGAGGCCATTAAAACCTTCGGTGCCGAAAAGCCCGACATCATTCTTCTCGACGTCATGCTCCCCAAGCTTGACGGCTGGCAGGTCTGCCGCGAAATACGCAAAAGCTCTCAGGTTCCCATCATCATGCTGACGGCCAAGGGCGAAACCTTTGACAAGGTTTTCGGGCTGGAGCTGGGGGCCGACGACTATATCACCAAGCCCTTTGACGCAAAGGAGGTTCTCGCCCGCATAAAGGCGGTTCTCCGCAGGGGCGCAAAGCCCGAAGAAAACGGCGACAAGGTGGTAAAATACGACAAGCTTGTCATAAATCTGACAAATTACGAGCTTTGGGTGGACGGAAAGCAGATCGACACCCCGCCCAAGGAGCTTGAGCTTATTTATCATCTGGCCTCCAACCCCAACCGCGTTTTCACAAGAGATCAGCTGCTTGACGAGGTTTGGAGCTTTGATTATTACGGCGATTCCCGCACCGTCGACGTGCACGTCAAGCGCCTTCGCGAAAAGCTTGAGGGCGTGTCCGACAAATGGTCGCTCAAAACGGTTTGGGGCGTGGGTTATAAATTCGAAGTGAGATAGCTTTATGAAAAAGAGCTTTTTCAGAAAATTTTTTCTCGCCTACACCTCGGTCACCTGTATCGCCATTGTGGTTCTCGGCGCGATAATCTACACCTTCACCGGCAGCTACTGGCTTCAGACCAAGCGGTCGGCTCTCTCGGCCGAGGCCGACGCCATCGCGCAGCAGGCGGGAGTGCTGGGCGGAAATCTGCGCTATATCATGCAGATAACCGAAATTGTCACATCGGCCACCGAAAGCCATGTGCTTGTCATTATCGACGACGGAACGGTGGCCATTTCCGACGCCTCCACCGTCAACGACGGAGTGACCGAAATTTCCTCCGACATTGCGGCGACCGCCCTGACCGGCACCTATTCGGCCATCGGGGACCTCGGCGGCGCGCTTAAGGAAAAGAGCGTCATCGTGTCGGCTCCCATAACGGTGGGAGGGGAGACGGCGGGCGCCGTGTTCAGCTTTATACCCTATGCGGGGCTTGGAATTTTCCTTTCCAACATTCTTAAAATATTCGTGCTGTCGGCTCTTTGCGTGCTTGCCATCATACTTCTCGTCACCTCGCTTTTGACGGCCAACATGGTACGTCCGCTTAGAGACATGGCCGACGCCGCGCGAAGAATGTCGAAGGGCGACTTTTCCAAGTACATTCGTGTAAACCGCGAGGACGAAATCGGCGAGCTTGCCGTCGCCTTCAACAACATGACCCATTCGCTGTCGGTCAGCGAACAGCAGCACAGGGGCTTTGTGGCCAACGTTTCCCATGAGCTAAAGACCCCCATGACCACCATTTCCGGCTTTATCGACGGAATTCTCGACGGCACCATAACCGGCGACCGCCAAAAGGAATATCTCGAAATTGTTTCGGCCGAGGTAAAGCGGCTTTCCCGCCTTGTCACCTCAATGCTCAATCTTTCAAAGCTCGAGGCGGGAGAGATTGAGATAAAGAAACAGGCGGTCAACATTCCCCGAACGGTGCTGTCCGTCGCCATACAGCTTGAGAACCAAATTTCCGACAAGGACATCACCATGGAGGGGCTTGATTCCCTCGAGCCGACGGCCGTCGTGGCCGACAGAGACCTTATGTATCAGGTCGTTTTCAACCTTATGGACAACGCCATTAAATACACTCCCGCCGGCGGGCGCGTCATAGTCAAAACCGAAAATTCTCAGGAGGGGCTTTCCTCCCTCACCATAACAAACACCGGGGTGGGTATTCCCGAAAAGGATCTCCCCTATGTCTTCGACAGATTTTATAAGGTGGATAAATCCCGCGGCGCCGACAAAAAGGGTACGGGGCTGGGTCTTTACCTTGTCAAAACCATTCTCGCCATGCTGGACGGCCAGATAACCGTCAAAAGCAAGGAAGGTGAATACTGCGAATTCACCGTGCTCATGCAAAGCGCGCCGCTGCCCGACAACAACAATCACACGGAGGAATAATCATGGACGATTTTGAAAAGAAAACTCCCGAAGCTTTTGAGGACACGTCTGAAAAGGCAAATGCCGCGCAAAACTGCGCAGACGGTTTTAAAGAGGAGCGGAGCGCCGCCGAGCATTCCGCTGCCGAGCAAAAGCCGGCCGAAGAAGGCGAAAATCCCGCTACCACATACAGCTTCGGAAAATATTCGCAAAACGGACGCCCTCCCGAAAGCCAGCCCGCCTTTAACGCCGCCGAGCACCCCGAAAACGCTCAAAGCAGCGGAAATTTCGGCGGGAGCGGACAAAACGCGGGGCAGTACGGCGGTCAGTCGGCTGCCGAGCCCGGAAACGGGCAAAATCCCGCTCAAAACAACGGACAAAACACGGCGGGCGGCGCTGCCTACGGGCAGTATACCCCACCGAGACAGAATTATTACGGCGGCCCCTATTACGGTCAGCGCGGGCAATACGGCGGATATTACCGTCCGAACACTCCCCCTCCCCCCTACGGCTATAACCGCTATCCCTACGGTCAGTATTACAACAACAGTCAGCCCGCTCCCGCCCCCGCGAAAAAGGGCATGAGCAAGGGTCTTATCGCCTTTATCTGCATTGTGTGCTGCGTCGCCGTGGGCGTTATGGGACTTTCGGCTGGAATGCTCATAACAAGGTCCGACCCCTCGGCAGACAACGGCTCCATGAGCCTTATCGAGGATGGCAGCAAGGACGGCTCCCCTTCGGATTTCGACATTAAAACCGAAGGACAGAGCGACCGTACAATGACCTATGAGCAGGTCATCACCGCCGTGCAGAACAGCGTGGTCAGCATAACCGTCTATAACGCTTCGGGCAGCGCCGCGGCGCAGGCCTCGGGCATTGTCATGGACACCGACGGCTATATTCTCACAAACGACCACATCTATGCCGAGGTTCCGAATGCCGCATTCCTCATTTCCATGGCCGACGGAACAAATTATAAGGCGTCCTTTGTGTCGGGCGACACGAGAAACGATTTGGCCATTCTCAAAATGGAAAGCCACGGAGACCTGACCCCCGCCACCTTTGCCACCGAGGCGGTCAAGACCGGCGAAGAGGTGCTTGCAATCGGCGCGTCGGCAGGTCTTGAGGGCAGCGTTACCCAGGGTATAGTCTCGGCCGTCGACCGCAGGGTGTCAAACGGCACCACCTCGGAAAAATACATTCAGACCACAGCCGCCATAAATCCCGGCGCTTCCGGCGGCGCTCTCGTCAACATGAGCGGTCAGGTCGTAGGTGTTTGCTCGTCAAAATACGCAAGCACCGACATCGACAACGTCTGCTTTGCCATTCCCATGACCCGTGCGCTCGGCGTTATCGACCAGCTTAAAAAATACGGCGACGTCACCAACAGGGCAAAGCTCGGCATAACCTATACCTATATAAATACCGTCACCGCCGAGATGAACAACATGCCCACCGGGCTGCTTGTCAAAAGCGTCGACAGCGACAGCAATCTCTACGGCAAGATAAACAAAAACGACGTCATTACCAAGGTGGACGACACCGACATCGTCTCGGCCGATCAGGTGCTTAACATTGTGGAAAGCGCCGCTGTGGGCGACGAGGTCACGCTGACCGTATACAACGGCTCCACGGGGGCTTATTTCGACGTGACCGCGAAGTTTATAAAGGCATCCTCCGGCTCGAGCTATACCACCGGGGACGACACCGCCTCCTACAACACCCAAAATCCCTATGATTTCTTCGGGGACGAAAACAACAACAAAAAATAAAGCCGGCAAGGGGCACAGTCCTTTCGTCGGCCCACTTTAAGCGGCCGACGCTTTCGGAACTTTCCGAAAATCGGCCGCTTTTGTTTTTAAAAGCCGCCCCTTAAAAGGGGAAAAAAACTCCGTTTTCCGCTCTGTTGAGGGGCAAAATTCACACTTTGGCTTTCGTTTGGAAAATTTCCCTTATATTTACGAAAAAACCCTGTTTTTTTCCCCCGAAAACCATTGACAAAAAGATGACAAGCCTTTATAATTAACATATAAGTGTGAGTTTGTAACAGAAAATAACAGACAGAGGTGAAAGCATGAGCATTGCCCGCAGGGAAAAGGTTTTGACGCTGCTCCGCGAAAACGGAACCGTCATGCTCAAGGAGCTGGAAAAGCTTTTTCCCGAAGTTTCAAGTATGACCCTGCGAAGAGACCTTGAATATTTCGAAAATCTGGGTGAGGCCGTGAGAATTCGCGGCGGCGCCCGCTACATCCGAACCATCGGCGAGCAGGAGGACGTTTATGCCCTTCGCGCCACCAAAAATCAGGACGCCAAAACGAAAATCGCAAATCTCGCCCTGAAATTTATCGAGCCTCGCCGCTCGGTCTTTATCGACGCCGGCTCGACAGGAATGTTTCTTGCGAGAAATCTTCCCGACCTTAATTTTTCGGTGGCTACCTCGGGTATAAACGTGGCCATGGAGCTGTCCAAGCGGTATAAGCCGTCGGTCACCATTCTCGGAGGTCTTATAAACCGCAACAATCTGGCCGCCTCGGGAAATCAGTCGAGCCAGATAATCAATTCCCTTAACATCGACACGGCTCTCATCGTCGGCTCGGCCTTTTCGGCCAAAAACGGCTTCACGGTGGGAAATTATGAAGAAGGGGTTCTCAAAAACGGCATAATGGCCAAGGCCGACAAGCGCATCATGCTTATCGACAATTCCAAATTCGGAAAGAGTATGCCCTTCACCTTCGCCCACATGGAAAACGTGGACATTCTCATAACCGACAGGCGCCCCCCCGACGACATAACGGAGCTTGCCGAACAAGCGCAGGTTAAGGTCATTTACGAATGACTTTAATATAAAATCAAAAATCTTTTTTAGGAGGAAATATAAATGGCAACACCCGTAATGATGCCCAACGTAGGTATTTCGGTCGAAAGCTGTATTCTTACCGAGTGGCACAAGAAAAAGGGCGACGCTGTAAAAAAAGGCGACGTTCTTTTCACCTATGAAACCGACAAATCGACCCTTGAAGAAGAGTCTCCGGTTGACGGAATCATGCTTGAACAGTTCTTTAAAGAGGATGACGATATTCCTACCATGACCAACGTTTGCGTCATAGGTAAAGAGGGAGAAAGCACCGCCGAGTTTGCACCAAAGCTTGACGGCGACGCCGAAGAGGCTCCCGCAGCCGCACCCGCAGCAGCTCCCGCAGCGGCTCCCGCCGTTCCCACCGCAGCCGCTCCCGCTCAGGCTGGCGAATTCATCAAAATTTCTCCCCGCGCAAAGGCTCTTGCCGAAAAGACCGGCATTGATCCTCACTTTGCCGCTCCCACCGGCCCCAACGGCCGCATAATCGAGCGCGACGTGCGCACCCTTATAGAAAACGGACCCACCGCCACCTATGCCGCCGCAGGCGAATTTGCCGGTGCAGCAGGCACGGGGCTCGGCGGAAAGTTCTCGGTTGCGGACATCGGCGCAGCTCCCGCAGCAACCGCCGCTCCCGCCGAGGCAGGTCCCGAATATGTCGACGAGAAGATGCCCAACATCCGCAAGGTCATTGCAAAGCAGATGGTGGCTTCTCTCTCCACCGCCGCTCAGCTCACCCACACCACCTCCTTCGACGCCACCGAAATCATGGCGTTCCGCAAGAAGGTCAAGGAAAGCGGCGAGAAACTCGGTCTTGCCAACATCACCCTCAACGACATCATTCTCTTTGCCGTATCGAGAGTGCTTGCAAAGCCCGAGCACAAGGCTCTCAACGCTCATCTGCTTAACGGCGACACCATGAGATATTTTAACGGCGTTCACCTGGGCGTTGCCGTGGACACCGACAGAGGACTTGTGGTTCCCACCATTAAGAATGCTCAGAATATGAGCCTTAACGAAATCTCGGCCAAGGCCAAGGAGCTTGCCACAACCTGCAAGAACGGCGGAGCAACCCCCGACATGCTGTCCGGTGCATCCTTCACCGTCTCCAATGTCGGCTCCTACGGTATCGAGAGCTTCACCCCCGTTATCAACACTCCCCAAACCGGTATTCTCGGTGTTGACACCATCACCACCCGCATCCGCGAGGTAAACGGCGAAATCAAGACCTATCCCGCCATGGGACTGTCTCTGACCTACGATCACCGCGCTCTTGACGGAAGCCCCGCTTCCAGATTCCTCGTCGACCTGAGAAACGCACTTGAGAATTTCTCTCTCCTGCTTTCCAAATAAGGAGGATTTAAAATGGAAAAATATGATCTTATCGTTCTCGGCGGAGGCCCCGGCGGATACAATGCCGCAGAGAAGGCCGCTGCCGGCGGACTTAAAACCCTTGTAATCGAAAAGAGAGCTCTGGGCGGCGTTTGCCTTAACGAAGGCTGCGTTCCCTCCAAGTCCCTCCTTTATTCGGGCAAGGTTTACAACTATGTCGTAAACGGCGACCACTACGGCGTTACCGCCACCGGCGCCGCCATCGACCAGAAAAAGGTTATCGAGCGCAAAAACAAGGTTGTAAAGACCCTTGTTTCGGGCATCGGTGCACAGATGAAAAAGCTGGGCGTTAAGGTCGTCTACGCCGAGGGCAAAATTCTCGGCCGCGACGCCGAGGGCTTTAAGCTTGAGGCTGAGGGCGAGACCTATATTTCCGACAAGCTGCTTGTTGCCACCGGTTCGGCTCCCGTCGTTCCCCCCATTCCCGGACTTCGCGAAGGTCTTTCCGACGGCTTTGTCATGACCAACCGCGAAATTCTCGACCTTGAAGAGATCCCCGCAAACCTCGTAGTTATCGGCGGCGGAGTTATCGGCCTTGAAATGGCCGCCTACTTCAGCTCGGTGGGAAGCCACGTTACGGTTGTTGAAATGCTCGACCACATCGCCGGCAACACCGACCGCGACATTTCCGAAATTCTTAAAAAGACCTACGCCAAGAGAGGCGTTGAATTTAAACTCGGCTGCGCCGTCACCGCCGTCGGCGACGGAAAGGTCACCTTTACCGAAAACGGTAAAGAGGCTTCGGTTCCCGCCGACAAGGTGCTCTGCTCCATCGGCCGCCGCGCAGTGACCGCCGGCTACGGACTTGAGACCCTTAATGTCGAGCTTGAGCGCGGTGCCATTAAAACCGACGAGTGCATGAAAACCAACATCGCCGGCCTTTATGCCTGCGGCGACGTCAACGGCAAGATCATGCTTGCCCACACCGCCTATCGCGAGGGCGAGGTCGCCGTTAACAATATGCTGGGCAAAAAGGACCGTATGCGCTATAACGCCATTCCCTCGGTCATCTACACCAACCCCGAGGTTGGCTCGGTGGGCGAGACCGAAGAGTCGGCCAAGGCCAAGGGCTATGACGTCGAGTGCGTTAAGCTCCCCATGATGTTCTCCGGACGCTATGTCGCCGAGAACGAGGAGAGAGACGGAATAATCAAGGTTATTGTGGACAAGAAATACCGCAGAATTCTCGGCGTTCACATGATCGCAAACTATGCCGCCGAAATAATTTACGGCGCCGCTATGATGATAGAGACCGAAATCACCGTGGACAACCTTAAGGAAATCGTATTCCCCCATCCCACCGTCTGCGAGGTCATCAGAGAAGCGCTGTTTGAAATTAAATAATAATAAGGAGTTGTTTTAATATGCCTAAGTCAATGTATGTTAAACCCGAAGACAAATTCGCAAAACGTACCATTACCTTCAAAGACATCCCCGTTTGCGAATACGACAAGACCGTCAAGGACGAGAAAAAGAATTTCTCCAAGGAAGATTTTCTCGGAATGTATGCCGACATGGTCGCCATCCGTGAGTTTGAGACCATGCTCCAGAGCATCAAGCTTCAGGGCGAATATAACGGCAAAAAGTTCACCTATCCCGGCCCCTCCCACCTTGCAATCGGTGAGGAAGCAACCGCAGTAGGACAGGCCTACACCCTCGACGTCGACGACTTCATCTTCGGTACCCACAGAAGCCACCATGAGGTTATCGCAAAGGGTCTTTCGGCCATAAAGAAGCTTTCCGACGAAGAGCTCATCAAAATCATGAAGGAGTTCAACGACGGCAAAAACTATGAAATCGTCAAAAAGCACAACGACACCGACGACGTTAAAGAGCTTGCCCGCGACTTCTTTATGTACGGTCTGACCTGCGAGCTGTTCGCAAAGGACAACGGCTTCTCCAGAGGACTCGGCGGCTCCATGCACGCCTTCTTCCTCCCCTTCGGCATTTATCCCAACAACGCCATCGTCGGCGGCAGCGGTCCTATCGCTACCGGTGTTGCCCTTTACAAGAAGTGCAACAAGAAGCCCGGCATCGTTGTTGCCAACGCCGGTGACGGCGCCGCGGCAAGAGGCCCTGTTTACGAGGCCATGAACTTTGCCGCCATGGATCAGTACAATGATCTTTGGGAGGACGGCTATAAGGGCGGACTTCCCATCATCTATAACTTCAACAACAACCACTACGGCATGGGCGGCCAGACCAAGGGCGAGACCATGGCCTACGGCGACCTTGCAAGACTGGGCTGCATCGCTCAGAATCAGATGAACGCCGAGCGCATCAACGGCTGGAATCCCCTCGCCATGATCGACGCTTACCGCCGCGCCCGCAAGACCCTCGAAGAGGGCAAGGGACCCGTTCTTCTCGACGTTGTTACCTACCGTCTGTCCGGTCACTCCACCTCCGACGCCATGTCCTACCGCACCAAGGAAGAGGTCGAAGAGTGGGCAAAGCTCGATCCGCTGACCGTATTCCCCCAGCAGATCATCGACGCCAAGGTTGCCACCAAGAAGGAAGTGGAAGCCGTTCACGACGCAGTCGTAGACCGCAACCACAGAATGTTCGAGCTTGCTTCCGACCTTGAGATTTCTCCCTACACCGATTATGACAAGCATCCCGATCACATCGAGAGCAGAATGTTCTCCAACGGCGTTAAAGAGAAGATGGACGACCGTCCCTGCGACGTTCTCCAGAAGAAGGAAGACAACGAGCGCGTTAAGAAGATTGCCCGTTCCGAGCGTTATGCCTTTGACGCAAACGGCAAGCCCTTCTCCAAGGCCAAGGTTTACAACATCCGCGACGGTCTTTTCGAGGCCATTATGGACAAATATTACACCGATCCCACCCTGGTTTCCTACGGTGAGGATGTCCGTGACTGGAACGGCGCTTTCGCAGTTTACCGCGGACTGACCGAGGCTCTGCCTTATCATCGTCTCTTCAACTCCCCCATTGCCGAGTCGGCAATCGTCGGCTCCGCAGTAGGTTATGCCATGGCCGGCGGCCGCGTAATCGCCGAGCTCATGTATTGCGACTTTATCGTCTGCTCGGGCGACGAGGTTTTCAACCAGATGGCAAAATGGCAGGCAATGTCGGCCGGCGGCCTTCAGATGCCCGTTGTTCTCCGTGTTCCCGTGGGCTTCAAATACGGCGCACAGCACTCTCAGGATTGGACCTCCCTCTGCGCTCATGTTCCCGGACTTAAGGTTGTTTACCCCGTAACTCCTTACGACGCCAAGGGTCTTATGAACACCGCCCTCAACGGCACCGATCCGGTCTGCTTCTTCGAGAGCCAGCAGCTCTACGATAAGGGCGAGGAATTCGTTAAGGAAGGCGTTCCGGAAGGATACTATGAGATTCCCTTCGGCGAGCCCGCCATCCGCACCGAGGGTAACGACGTTACCATTCTCACCATCGGCGCAACCCTTTACACCGCCATGGAAGCCGAGAAGATCCTCCGCGAGCAGTACGGCATCACCGCCGAGGTCATCGACGCCCGTTCGGTCGTTCCCTTCAACTATGAGAAGGTTGTCGAGTCGGTTAAAAAGACCGGCCGCATAGTTCTTGCCTCCGACGCGGTAGGCCGCGGAAGCATCCTCAACGACATGGCCACCAACATCACCAACCTTGCCTTCGATTATCTGGATGCACCTCCCGTTATCGTCGGTTCCGAAAACTGGATCACTCCCGCTTCGGAATACAAGGAGCAGTTCTATCCCCAGCCCTCTTGGATCATCGACGCCATTCATGAGCGCCTGATGCCCATCGCCGGCTACACCGCAAAGCACAGCTACACCGACGCCGAGCTCCTCCGCAGAGCCGAAAAGGGTGTATAATAAATAGTCTTTTGACCCTAACCGGGGTTGCTGAAAACTTCTTCGGCAACCCCTTTTGTGAATTTTTCCGCGAGTCGCTTTAAGACCGCGGGCATGAAAGGACGACAAATATGAAAGCAGTAATGTACGGCGCCGGCAACATCGGCCGCGGTTTTATCGGTCAGCTTTTCTCACAGTCGGGTTATGAGACCGCCTTTATCGACGTTGCTCCCGCAGTTATCGAACAGCTGAACACACAGCACGAATATCCCGTGCGTATTCTTTATAAAGAGGGCTATGAGGAGTCCATGGTCAAAAACGTTTCCTGCGTTGACGGCAAGGACCCCGAGGCCATTGCAGACGCCATCGCCGAGGCCGACGTCATGGCCACCGCCGTGGGCGTTAACATCCTCAAATTCATCTTCGGCAACATCGCCGGAGGACTGAGAAAGCGTTGGCAGGACCCGAACAAGGCTCCCCTTAACATCATCATCTGCGAAAACCTTATCGGCGCCGACAAATACCTCAAGGAGGAAATCGGCAAGCTTCTTAACGACGACGAAAAGAAGCTGCTTGACGAAAAGGTCGGCTTTGTTGAGGCTTCCATCGGACGTATGGTTCCCGTTCAGACCGACGAAATGAAGGGCGACAATCCCCTCCGCGTTTGCGTCGAAAGCTACGGAATTCTTCCCGTCGACAAGGCCGCCTTTAAGGGCGAAATTCCCCCCATCAAGAACATGGTGCCCTTCACTCCCTTTGAGTTTTATATCGAGCGCAAGCTCTTTATTCACAACATGGGACACGCATTCACCGCATATCTCGGCAGCATTATGGGCGTGGATTATATCTGGCAGGCAATCGAAAATCCTTATGTCGAGCTGCTCGTCATGCGCGCCATGCAGCAGTCGGCAATCGCTCTTGCC